>NZ_JBEXOS010000008.1:0-159237 GCF_040611655.1 Streptomyces sp. NPDC006552 | reverse complement strand
GCCGTTCCCCGCGCCCCTGAGGGGGTTGCGGCTTCGCCGCTGCCCCCTCGGGGGCGTCCGGTGAGATGGCGCACGAAGTGCGCATCTCAGGGGCGCGGGGAACTGCGCGAGAAGCCCCACCGGCCGGCAGACGAAGAACTGCGCGGCCCGCCCCCACCGGGCCGCGGCCGATAACCCGTTACGCCGGACGCAGTCCCTGGTCACCGACCTCCGTGACGAACGACGCCGCCGTACTGATCGGCGCCCCGGGTGCCGAGACGAGCGGGACCGTCTTGAAGTCGGCCCGCGCCTCCTCCCGCCCGAGCCCCACGGTGACGTACCCGCGCCGCCCGTCGTAGAACTTCATGTGCGGATTGGCCCGGGTGTACGTCTCCCAGTTGGCCGGCCGCTCCGCCCCGTCCTTGCCGGAGGCGATGGACGTGGCGACGATCTCCGTGCCGACGGTGCGCGACGCCGGATCGGCGAAGTCCTCCTTGATGTCGAAGGCGTAGCCGACGTGCACGTCACCGGTGAGGACCATGAGGTTCTCGACGCGGGCCGCCTTCGCCCCGGCGAGGACCCGCGCCCGCGACGCCCGGTACCCGTCCCACGCGTCCATGGACAGCTTCGCGTCCGCGGTGAGGTCGAGCTTGCGCTCGGAGAAGGTGACCTGCTGCGGCACGACGTTCCACAGCGCGCGCGAGCGGCGCCAGCCGTCGATGAGCCAGCGCTCCTGCGTGGCGCCGGTGATGGTGCGCGCCGGGTCGTCGGACTCGGGTCCGGGCGCGTGGGCGGTGTCGCCGTAGGCCTGGTCGGAGCGGTACTGCCGGGTGTCGAGGATGTCGAACTGGGCGAGCCGGCCCCAGACCAGGCGGCGGTAGAGCTGCGCGTCGGGCCCGGTGGGCAGCTGGGGGCGGCGCAGCGGCTGGTTCTCCCAGTACGCGCGGTACGCGGAGGCGCGGCGCAGCAGGAACTCGGCCGGCCGGTCGTCGTTCTCGGAGATGTCGTCGGCGTAGTTGTTCTCGGTCTCGTGGTCGTCCCAGGTGACGACGAAGGGGTGCGCGGCGTGCGCGGCCCGCAGGTCCGGGTCGGACTTGTACAGGGCGTAGCGCAGCCGGTAGTCCTCCAGGGTGACCGTCTCGCGGTTGAAGACGTCGGGCAGGACGCGGTCGGTGTACTTGCGGTTCCCGCCCACGGAGTTGACGGCGTACTCGTAGAGGTAGTCGCCGAGGTGGAAGACGACGTCGACGTCGTCCTGGGCGAGGTGCTTGTACGCGGTGAAGTAGCCGTCGTGGTACGCCTGGCAGGAGACCGCGGCCAGGCTCAGCCGCGCGACGCGGTCGCCGGCGGCCGGGGCGGTGCGGGTGCGGCCGCTCTCGCTGACCCAGCCGCCCACGCGGAAGCGGTAGTAGTAGACGCGGCCCGGCGCGAGGTGCTCGACCTCGACGTGGACGGAGTGGTCGAACTCGGGGTGCGCGGTGGCGGTGCCGCGCCGGGCGATCCGCCGGAAGCGCTCGTCGTGGGCGAGCTCCCAGCGCACCTCGACGCGCTGGGCGGGCAGCCCGCCGCCGGTCTCGTACGGTTGCGGGGCGAGCCGGGTCCACAGCAGCACGGAGCCGGGCAGCGGGTCACCGGAGGCGACACCCAGGGTGAACGGGTCGGCGGTGATCTTGCGGGCGTCCAGCTCGGCGGCGGCCGCGGCGCCGGCGGCCGGCAGGTTCACACCGAAGGCCAGCGCCGAGGCCGCGCCCGCGACGGTGAGGAACCGGCGGCGGCCCAAGTGCTGGGCTGCTACGCGGAGTTCGGGTGCGTGCTGCGGTGTGCGAGACATGGAGCCCCTCCCCTGACTGCTGGCAACATCTGCTGTCAGGGGAATTGGAGTCGGCCGCGACGACGTTCGACTGTCGCGTACACAACAGCCACATGGCGGATCGGTGATCTCCGGGTGCCCGCTCCGCCCGTACGCTGCGGCCCCATGGACGATCAGCGAACCGCCAAGACGAGAACCGCCGTGGTCACCGGCGCCGGCTCCGGCATCGGCCGGGCCGTCGCCCTGGAGCTGCTGCGCGCCGGCTGGCGCGTGGCCCTCGCCGGCCGCCGTACCCAGACCCTGGAGGAGACGGCGGCGCTCGCCCCGGGCGCCGAGGCCCTCGCCGTCCGCACGGACGTGTCGGACCCGGACGACGTGGCGCACCTCTTCTCCGCCGTGGGCGACCGGTTCGGCCGGCTCGACCTGCTCTTCAACAACGCGGGCACCTTCGGGCCCGGCGGGGTGCCCGTCGAGGAGCTGGCGTACGACGCGTGGCGGCACGTCGTCGACACCAACCTCAACGGGGCGTTCCTGTGCGCGCAGGCGGCGTTCCGGCAGATGAAGGAGCAGGACCCGGGGGGCGGCCGGATCATCAACAACGGGTCGATCTCCGCGCACACCCCGCGCCCGCACTCGATCGCGTACACGGCGACGAAGCACGCCCTCACCGGCCTGACCAAGTCGCTCTCCCTGGACGGCCGCCCGTACCGGATCGCCTGCGGGCAGATCGACATCGGCAACGCCGCCACCGACATGACCGCCCGCATGCAGTCCGGCATCCCGCAGGCCAACGGCGAGCTGGCGGCGGAGCCGGTGATGGACGTGGCGGACGTGGCCCGCACGGTGCGGCACATGGCCGAGCTGCCACTGGAGGCCAATGTGCAGTTCGCGACGGTACTGGCCACGAACATGCCGTTCATCGGCCGGGGATGACCGGTTCGGCACCGCGTGCCGCAGCACCGGTTGCTTGAGAAGTACATCTCTACAAACGGAATGATGCCTACCGCCGGATGACCGGGCACCGCGGCCCGTATGCTCAGCTCCTCTCCACGAGAACTTCACATTTGGAGTGCATCTTGCGCATACGTTCCGCAGCCCCGGCCGCCGTCCTCGCCGCGGCGGCCCTCGCGGGTTCGCTGCTCGCCGCGGACCCGGCGTCCGCCGCCGCCCACCAGGGCGGGCTGCACCTCGGCTACATCCAGTACGACAGCCCGGGCTCGGACCGCGGCAGCAACACCTCGCTGAACGGCGAGTGGGTGAACATCCACAACAACTCCCGCTCCGCGCTCCAGCTCAAGGGCTACAAGCTGAAGGACAACACCGGCTACACGTACACCTTCGGCAGCTACAACATCGGTGCGGGCAAGACGGTCAAGGTCCGCACCGGCAAGGGCACGAACGCCGCCGGGGTCCGGTACTGGGGCCGGGGCGCGTACGTCTGGAACAACACGGGCGACAAGGCCCGCCTGTTCAAGCCGAGCGGTGCCCAGCTCGACTCCTGCTCCTGGAGCCGGCTCGGCTCGGGCGGGGTCAGCTGCCACTGAGCACCGCCCGCGAGACCACCACGAGGGGGGAGGGAGAGGGCGCCTGGCCTGGGGGGACAGGCGCCCTCTCCCGCGCGCGGGACGCAGTTGCTTTGATGGCCCCCATGACCGACGACGTCCTGCGTTACACCGCCTTCACCACGACCCCCGCCGGCGGCAACCCGGCCGGGATCGTCCTCGACGCCTCCGCCCTCGGCGCCGCCGACATGCTCGCGATCGCCGCCGGCCTCGGGTACAGCGAGTCCGCCTTCGTCACCCCGGGCCCGGACGCGAGCGACGAACGGGCCTATACCGTGCGGTACTTCAGCCCCAAGGCCGAGGTCTCGTTCTGCGGCCACGCCACCGTCGCCGCCGCCGTCGCCCTCGCGGAGCGCCGCGGCACCGGCGGCTACCTGTTCCACACCCAGGCCGGCGAGGTCCCGGTCAGCGTGGAGCGGGACGGGGGCGTCCTGCGCGCGACCCTCACCAGCGTCGCCCCGCACATCGAGGACGTGGCCGGCGACGATCTCACCGAGGCCCTGGCCGCGCTCGACTGGCCGGCCGCCGACCTCGACCCGGCCCTGCCGCCCCGCATCGCCTACGCCGGCGCCCGCCACCTCGTCCTGGCGGCGGCGACCCGGCAGCGGCTGGCCGACCTCGCCTACGACTTCGAGCGGCTCGCCGCGCTGATGCGCCGGCTGGACCTGACGACGGTCCAACTGGTGTGGCGGGAGGACGAGGCCACCTTCCACGTGCGCGACCCGTTCCCCGTGGGCGGCGTCGTCGAGGACCCCGTGACCGGCGCGGCCGCCGCCGCGTTCGGCGCGTACCTGCGCGAACTGGGGCTGGTGCCACCCGCGGCCGAACTCACCCTGTACCAGGGCGCGGACATGGGCCGCCCCGGCGAACTGGCCGTGTCGCTGCGGGAGGGCGATCCGCGGGTGCGGGTGAGCGGGGCGGCGGTCCCGATCCCGTAGCCGCGGGGCGGCGGGGGCTTTTGGAGGGCGGCCGGGCTCTTGGTGGCGGCGGGGCCGCGGGTCAGGCCTGGCCGGTCTCGAAGCGGGTGATCTTGCCGTCCGTCACGTCGAACGTCCACGTGGTGCGCATCTCGCCCCACGCGTCGTTGCTGTAGCGGGCGACGAGGGAGCGGCCGCCGGCCTTCTCCTTCTCGATCTCCATGTGGCCGTGCGAGTCGAAGATCTCGCGGGCCGTCCAGTCGGCGAGATCCCGCTCGGCGCCGTCGTCGGCCATGGTCGCGCCCGGCGCGAGCGCGGCGCGGAAGGCCTCTTCGTCGTGGGCGTTGAGCGCCGTGACGAAGGCACGGACGGCGGGGTCGCTGAGCTTTGCGGTCTGCATGGGCATGCGCCCAGGTTTGCACCGGGTCCCGGGAGCCGCCACCCGAATGGGCCCGCGCGCGAGGTGCGCGGGCCCCGGCTGCCGGACGGTGGGGGCATGACCTGCACACGCGCACGTACCGTCCGCTCCTGCCGTCTCTCCCGTTCCGCCCCCACGACGTGCGGCTCCCGCCGCCGCGACCTCGGGCTGCTCGCGCTGCGCCTGGGCACCGGCGGGGTGCTCGCCGCCCACGGCGCGCAGAAGCTGCTGGGCTGGTTCGGCGGGGGCGGTGTCTCCGGCACGGCCGCCGCCATGGACGCCATGGGGTACGCCCCCGCCAAGGCCAGCGCTCTCGCGGCCGGGCTCGGCGAGGCGGGCGGCGGGGCGCTCCTCGCCCTCGGCCTCGCCACCCCGCTGGGCGGCGCGGCGGCGGCCGGGACCATGGCCGGCGCGGCGGCCGTGCACGCCCCGAACGGATTCTTCGCGATGGAGGGCGGCTACGAGTACCCGGCGTTCCTCGGCTTCGTCGCGGCGGGCCTCGCGGTGACCGGCGCGGGCCGCTACTCCCTCGACCACGCACTGGGTCACGCCCTCGACCGGCACTGGATGGTGCCGGCGGCGCTGGTGGGGGCCGCGGCGGCGACGCTGGCCGTGGTGGGCTCGCGGACCAAGCGGGTGCGGGAGGCCGGTCCCTCCCCGGAGGACCCGGCCTCGGAGTCCGCCTCGTAGGCGTAGGCCGCCTCGACGGACGTGACGTAGACCGAGACGTGGGGCATGACGTAGGGCCGTGCCAGGGCACGCCTCGGAGCCCGCCGAGTGGGCGCGGGGCCGTAGGCTCGTCCGTCGTGACGACGAACGACGACGGACTCTGGACGGCCATCGACCGGCTGCGCGCCTGGCTGGACGAGAACAACCAGCACCCTCCCCAAGAGGCCCTGCTCCTAAGGATGTTGAAGCTCTCGGAGGAGGTGGGCGAGGCCGCGCAGGCGGTCATCGGTGCCGTCGGGCAGAACCCGCGCAAGGGCGTCAGCCACACCTGGCAGGACGTCGAGTCGGAGCTGTGCGACGTGGTCGTCACGGCGCTGGTCGCGCTCAGTACCCTCACCCCGGACGCTCGCGGGACGCTCTCCGCGCACCTGACGAAGGTGTCGGAGCGCTCGCTCGGGCCCGCGCCGGACGGCGGGCGGAGCTGATGCCCCCGCACGAGAAACCCGTGGTCGTCCCGCACGACCCGGCGTGGGCCGCTCAGGGCGCCGCCCTCTGTGCCCGGCTGCGGGGCGCGCTCGGCCCGTCGGCCCTGCACGTCGAGCACATCGGATCGACGGCCGTGCCGGGCATGGCCGCCAAGGCGGTCTACGACGTGCAGGTGAGCGTCGCGGACCTGGACGCCGCCGCTGCCGCGTTCGACCCGCCGCTGACCGCGCTCGGCTTCGTCCGGGCGCCCTACCTGGCCGACCACGTCCCCGCCGGGAGCGAGGCCCGGGAGGACCCCGCCGGCTGGGCGAAGCGCTACTGGTCGCGGCGGACGGCGGACGCCGCGCCCGTCAACCTGCATGTGCGCCGCGCCGGTTCGCCGAACGAGCGGCTGGCGCTGCTGTTCCGGGACTGGCTGCGCGCGACCCCGGCCGCCGTCCCCGCGTACGCCCGCTTCAAGTACGTACTGGCGGAAGCCGTCCCCGACACCGGCACGTACGCCGACGTGAAAGATCCCGTCGTCGACCTCATCGGTGTCGTGGCCGAGCGGTGGGCCGCGGAGACGGGCTGGCGGCCGCACGGTTGACGCCTTGCGGGACGCCGGCCGCTGGTCGCTCGGCCGGGGCCCCGCGACTAGGCTCTGGTGATCGGCAGCCACACGCAGGGGGACCCACGATGAGCGGTTTCGACGGCGCGATCGTCACGGCGGTCAGCAGCAACGGCACGTACTCCTTCACCAAACCGGCCCGCGACAGCATCACGCTGCTGGCCGGGCTCGGCGTCGAGGGCGACGTGCACGCCGGCGTCACCGTCAAGCACCGCTCGCGCGTGGCCAAGGACCCGACGCAGCCGAACCTGCGCCAAGTCCACCTGATGCACGAGGAGTTGTTCACCGAGGTGGCCGGGGCGGGCCACCGGGTGGCCCCCGGCGAGCTGGGCGAGAACGTCACCACGCGCGGCATCGACCTGCTCGCCCTGCCCACCGGCACCCTGCTGCACCTCGGCGACGGCGGCGCGGTCGTCGAGATCACCGGCCTTCGCAACCCGTGCACCCAGATCGACCGCTTCCAGCCGGGGCTCCTCAAGCGCGTCGTGGGCCGTGACCCGGCGACCGGCGCGGTCGTCCGCAAGGCGGGCGTCATGAGCGTCGTACGGGAGGGCGGGACCGTACGCCCCGGCGACGCCATCCGCGTACAGCTGCCGGCCGAGCCGCACCGGCCGCTGGAGAAGGTCTGACGGAGCCGCGCGCGGGGCCGGCGGCGCCGCGCCCGATGCCCTGCGAGGCCCCGGCAGGTGAACGGCTACCATCGCCGCCATGACAGACAGGCGCCTGACCACCGAACTCCCCCGCATCGGCGTGGCCATCGTCACCATGGGCAACCGGCCCAAGGACGTCGACGCGCTGCTGGAGTCGGTGGCGAAGCAGGACGCCCCGCCGGCCCGCGTCGTCATGATCGGCAACGGCACGCCGCTGCCCGCCTTCACCGGCCTGCCCTTCGAGGTCACCACCGTCGAACTCGACGACAACCTCGGCTGCCCCGGTGGCCGGAACGTGGCGCTCGCCCGGCTGCGGGAGTTCGGTGACGTGGACGTGGCCGTCGAACTCGACGACGACGGGCTCCTCGTCGACGCCGACGTCTTCTCCACGATCCAGGACCTGTACGCGGCCGACCCCCGCCTGGGCGTCGTCGGTTTCCGCATCGCGGACGAACTCGGCGAGACGCAGCGCCGGCACGTGCCCCGGCTGCGCGCGAAGGACCCGATGCGGCGCGGCCTGGTGACCGCGTTCCTCGGCGGCGCCCACGCCTTCTCGATGAAGATGCTCGCCGAGACCGGCGACTGGCCCGCCGACTTCTTCTTCACGCACGAGGAGACCGACCTCGCCTGGCGCGCGCTCGACGCCGGCTGGAAGGTCCTGTATGAGCCGTCCCTGCTGCTCCAGCACCCGAAGACGTCCCCGGCGCGGCACGCGGTCTACTACCGGATGACCGCCCGCAACCGCGTCTGGCTGGCCCGCCGCCGCCTCCCGCTCCCGCTGATCCCCCTCTACCTGGGGACATGGACGCTGCTGACCCTGGCACGGACCCGCTCGCTCGGCGGCCTGCGGGCCTGGGCGGGCGGCTTCCTGGAGGGAGTGCGGGCCCCTGCCGGGGAGCGGCGGCCGATGCGGTGGCGCACGGTGTGGCGCATGACGCGGCTGGGGCGGCCGCCGCTGATCTGAATTCTTCGAGCGGGAGATCGAGCCCTTCTCCCCAGGATCGCTCGAAGCGGTTCAAAACATAGTTGTCGTCATCGGCGGTCAGGCTGCTCGGCGTTTCCTGTGACAACAGCCTCGTCGTGTTCGTCGACTATTACTTCCACATCAACCACGCGGGGTGTCGGCTTCGTCATCATCTGGACACCGATGTAACCCGCGACCTTCTTCACCATCGGGTAGATGACGCCTTGAGTGAGCGCCTTCTGGGGCAGCTTCTTGGCGACCTGCTCCGCCATCATTTCCGGCAGCGGCGGAGAGAGCGCCGACCTTGCCGGTTTCGTAGCGGATGGAGTCGTCGGCCGCCTTGTCGAGGACCGCGACAGTGATGCCCGCCGCAGTAGCACTGGGCCCAAGTGGCCAGGTTCCGCATGGTAGTTGCGCGTTCCGCGCGTCAGTGATGGTGCACGGATGTGCCGGCTCGTGCGGGGCACCCGTGGAGCATGGCTTCTCTCGTCGAGGTGACCGCCGTCCTGGCCCAGGACAACAGACCGGACGGGCCTCCGTGGCTGAAGTGGGTGTTCCTGGCGTTCGTCGTCGTCAACGCGCCGTGGGTCCTCTACAAGCTGCATCAGCACGGTTACTTCAAGAAACGCCGCTAGGGGCCGTCCGGCGGGACTTTGATCAGTATGGTCATAGCGTCATGAAGGCTCTGGTCCTGCTCCTCGCCGCGCTTGGCCTCTTCGTCATACCGACCTCCCTGGTGTGGCTGGTAGGACGGCGGGCGAGGGCCCCGCATTGGATGCTGATCGCGTTCCTGCTGGCCGGATGGACGACAGTGGTCGTCGGTTGGGCCCTCTCGCAGCGCGCTCAGCCGAGCCTGTTTCCCGACACGTCGCCCTGTCACGGCACGCGCAGCACTCCTGTTTCGCGGTATTTCCCGCCCGACTCGTTCTGCCGCCACACCGACGGGGAGTTGCGGACGGTCAACGGGTCGAACGCCCGGCTCGTCTTCTGGACCGCGGCCAACGCCACCCTGGCCCTGGCGATCGGCTCCGCCTTCGCACGGCGTCAGACGCCCGTGACCAGTGAGTTCCGTGGTCATGGGTGCTGAGCGGCAGACGAGTCGGGCTGTACGCCGGGTTCTGTCGCCCGGTCACCTCGCGGTGGCCGGGGAGACGGCCATCCATCTAGGGCCGGTGTTGCCACCGGCCTCGTGCGGTCTACCCGCGGACTCGGGCGGGCAGCCCTCGAACGTCCGCGCAGAGCCGCCGAAGCGGCTCCTCTTGACCTTGCTCCAGGTGGGGTTTACCTAGCCGCCTGAGTCACCTCAGGCGCTGGTGGTCTCTTACACCACCGTTTCACCCTTACCCGGTGCCTGAGCGCCGGGCGGTCTGTTTTCTGTGGCACTGTCCCGCGGGTCACCCCGGGTGGCCGTTAGCCACCACCTTGCCCTGTGGAGCCCGGACGTTCCTCGGGGGGTTCCGGAGAATCCCACGCGGCCGTCCGCCCGGCTCGTCTGCCGTGCCGACCATGATACCCGGCGTCCGCGGACGCCCCGCTCGCCCGGGCCGCGCCGCCTTGACCCTTCCGTAGCGTCAACGTTTTTACTGAGGCCATGAGGATCGGAGAGCTCGCCGCGGCGGTCGGCGTCACCACCCGCGCCATCAGGCACTACCACCACCTCGGGCTGCTCCCGGAGCCCGAGCGGCAGGGCAACGGGTACCGCGTGTACGGGCTGCGGCACGCCGTCGAGCTGGCGCGTATCCGGCGCCTGACCGAGCTGGGGCTCGGCCTCGGCGAGGTGCGGGACGTGCTCGCCGACGACGCCGGGCGCGAGCTGGCCGAGGTCCTCGCCGAGCTGGACGCCGATCTGGCCCGGCAGGAGGCGGCGATCCACGCGCGGCGGGCCCGGCTGCGGGAGCTGCTGGCCGCCGCCGAGCAGGGCCGGCTGCCGGACGAGGGGCCCGTCTCGACCGAACTGGCTTCTCTTCTGGCCGAGTTGGGGGAACTGGACCTGATGTCGCCGATGGCCGCGAAGGACCGTGAGCTGCTGGCCCTGATCGACACCACGGCGCCGCCCGAGGTCCGCGGTCCCCTGATGACGGCGCTGTTGCCCACGGTCACGGACCCGGCCGCGATGGACGCCGCCCGTGACGTGTACGCCCGGCTCGACGCCCTCGCGGACGCCGCGCCGGACGATCCGCGGGTGGCCGAGGCGGCGCGGGCCCTGGTCGCGTGCCTGCCGCCGGAGCTGCCCGACGCCGGGACGCCGGCGCCGGCCGGTTTCCTCGCCGCGGTCCTCGCGGACTGCTCGCCCGCACAGGCCGAGGTGGTGCGGCTCGTGCTGGACGCGGTCGCCGGTGGCGGTGCGCGGTGAAGCGGGTCACGCGGGCGCTGGCCTGCGGGGTGATGGGCGCCGAACTCGGTTTCGCCGTATGCCTGTTGGTGGGGGTGCGCGTGCCCTGGTTCGTCGAGGCCGTCGTGGTCGGGGTGGTCGCCGTGGAGGCCGCCCTGCTCATCGCCGCGTACCGGCGCGGGGGCCGGGCCGCCCTCCGGGAGGTCCTGCCGCCGGCCGCGCGCCGCCTCGTCGGGCATGAGCTGCGGGTTTTCGGTAGCCTCGGGCTGTGGGTGGCGCGGCGGCGGCACGGCGTGCCCGCGGGGGCGGACGCCTTCCCGTACGCGCGGGCGCAGGCCTCGATGATGTACGCGTTCACGTTCGTCTGCGTCGTCGAGACCTTCGGGATGGGGGCGCTGCTGCGGGACTGGCCCGCGCTGCACCGGATCGTGCTCGTGCTCGACGTCTACACCGTGCTGATGGTGCTCGGGCTGCACGCGGCGGCCGTGACGCGGCCGCACGTCGTCACCGCCGAGGCGGTGCGGGTGCGCCGGGGCGCGTGGACCGATCTGCGGATACCGCTGGAGCGGATCGCTGCCGTGCGCCGGGAGAACCGTTACACGCACACGGAGGCCGACGGCGAGCTGCACCTCGATGTCGCCTCGCAGACCAGCGTCACCCTCGAACTCAGCTCCCCGGTACGGCACTTCACCCTCTTCGGGCGGGCCAGGGAGGTGTGGTGCGTGCGGCTGCACGCGGAGGATCCCGACCGGCTGGCGCGCAGCGTCGCGGCCCGGCTCACGCCGGCGCGAACCGCACCTTCGCCTGTCCCGGGTCGGCCTGGGTGAGCCGCACGCGCAGCCGTTCGCCCAGCGGCAGCGCGGCGGAGCCGCCCTCGACGCGGGCGACGACGGCCGGTTCGGTCAATTGTACGGTGCCGACGGCCGGTTCCTTCTCCTTCACGTCCACCACGTAGGCGTCGAACAGTTCGCCGACCCGGTGCCGCAGCAGCGCCGCCTCCACGAGGTCGACGCACTCGCGCTCCACGGTGTTGGCCCGCCGGGTGCCGTCCGCCATCTCCTTGGGCAGCGCGGTCAGCGCCGCGACCGCCCACTCCGGCGGCGGCTGCCCGGCGCAGGCGGCGAGGCACAGTTCGGCGGCGTACCTGTCGACGAGGCGGCGCAGCGGCGCGGTGCAGTGGGTGTAGGGCGCGGCGACGGCGGCGTGGGTGGTCAGGGCGGGCCGCTCGCCGCCGGTGAACGAGGTGTAGCCGGCGCCGCGCAGCAGGGTCGTGCACTCCTGGAGGAACGCCGCGTGGTGGGGGCGGTGGGGGTCGAGGGAGCGGATGAGGGCGGCGTAGGGGACGTGGTGCGGCCAGTCGATGCCCAGCGCCTTCGCGGTGTGGCGCAGCCGGCCGACGGCGCCGTCGGGGGCGGCGGGCAGCGTGCGCAGGATGCCGGTGCCCGCGGTGAGCATCAGGTCGGCGGCGGCCATGCCGGTGAGCAGGGAGATCTGGGCGTTCCAGGAGTCGGCGGGCAGCGGGGCGCGGTAGGCGAGTTCGTACGTGGTGCCGCGGGCGACGATCTCCTGCTCGGGGACGTCGAGGGAGATGCCGCCGCGGTCGGCCTCCCGTTCCTCGCGCAGCCGTCCGATGTCCTGGAGCAGGGCGAGGCTCTCCTCGGCGCTCGCGTCGTCGATGGCCCGCTGGACGCCTTCGTAGGCGAGTTTGGCGCGGCTGCGGACGAGGGCGCGGACGACGTCGGTGCGCTGGGTCCGGCCGTCCGCGTCCAGGTCGATCGTCCAGACTACGGCGGGCCGGGTCCGGCCGGGCAGCAGGCTCGCGGCGCCCTCACTGAGGACGGCCGGGTGGAGCGGGACCTTCTCGTCCGGGAAGTAGAGGGTGGTGACGCGGCGGTGGGCCTCCGCGTCGAGGGCGCCGCCGGGCGTGACGAACGCGGCGACGTCGGCGATCGCGTACCGCACCCGGTAGCCGCCGCCGGGGCGCCGGGACAGGTGCATGGCCTGGTCGAGGTCGGTGGAGGTGGGCGGATCGACCGTGAAGAACGGGATCGCCGTCTCGTCCCGCTCGGGCAGCCGGGGCGGCGCGGCGGCCACCTGTTCGGCCTCGGCCAGCACGTCGGCCGGGAACTCCTCGGGCACGCCCAGCTCCGTACGCAGGTCGCGCAGCACGGCACCGAGCGGCGCCTGCGCTGCGCCGGACACGCGGAGGTGACGGCGGGGCATGGGTCGAGCGTAGGCCGTGGGGGGCGGGGTGGCATGGCGGTGCGTGGGTGCGGGGTGTGGGCGGGCGGGGTGGACGCGGGGCCGCATGGTGCGGCCGGGCCTGACAGCCGGGTGGGACTGGCGCCGGGTCACATCGTTCCGCCCGCCCGGCTCGACGGCACGACCGTTCCGCGCGCCGATTACCCTGGCGCGGGGCCGCACCCCTGCCCGCCGCTCAGAAGGAGAACGCACGTGCTCGTCTTGCTGCCGCCGTCCGAAGGAAAGGCCGCTCCGGGGCGGGGCGCGCCGTTGCAGCCGGAGTCGTTGTCGCTGCCGGGGCTCGCCGGGGCGCGGGCCGCGGTTCTGGACGAGTTGGTCGCGCTCTGCGCCGACGCCGCCGAGGACGATGTGAAGGCGCGCGAGGTGCTCGGGCTGAGCGAGGGGCTGCGCGGCGAAATCGCCAAGAACGCGGAGCTGCGCACCGCGCCCACCCGCCCGGCCGGCGAGATCTACACCGGCGTCCTCTACGACGCCCTGGACCTGGCCTCGCTCGACGCCGCGGCGAAGAAGCGGGCGGCGCGGGCGCTGCTCGTCTTCTCCGGGCTGTGGGGCGCGGTGCGGGTGACCGACCGGATTCCCTCCTACCGTTGCTCGATGGGCGTGAAGCTGCCCGGACTCGGCGCGCTCGGCGCGTACTGGCGGGCGCCGATGGCCGAGGTGATGCCGGAGGCGGCCGGCAGCGGCCTCGTCCTCGATCTGCGCTCGGCCGCGTACGCGACCGCGTGGAAGCCGAAGGGCGAGGTGGCCGGGCGGACGGCGACGGTGCGGGTGCTGCACGCGCCGACCCGCAAGGTCGTCAGCCACTTCAACAAGGCGACGAAGGGCCGCATCGTGCGCTCGTTGCTGACCGCGGGCGCGGCGCCCGCGTCCCCGGAGGAACTGGTCGACGCGCTGCGGGAGCAGTCGTACGTGGTCGAGGTCGACCGGCCCGCGCAGGCCGGCCGGGCGTGGAGCCTGGACGTGCTTGTGGACGAGGTGCACTGAGTCCCGTCCGACCACTGTTGCAGCATGCGCAATGGGCTTTGCGCATGCTGCGCACCCCGGGGCAGGATGGCCCCATGACCTCCTCTGAGACCTCCTCCGTGCTCGATCTCGCCCCCGTCGTCCCCGTCGTCGTGGTGGAGGAGGCCGCCGACGCCGTGCCGCTCGCGCGGGCGCTGGTCGCCGGCGGGCTGCCCGCGATCGAGGTGACCTTGCGCACGCCCGCCGCCCTGGACGCGATCCGGGCGATCGCGGCCGAGGTGCCGGACGCGGTCGTCGGCGCGGGCACCGTCATCTCCCCCGCGAACGTCACCGACGCCGTCACCGCCGGCGCGCGCTTCCTCGTCAGCCCCGGCTGGACGGAGACGCTGCTCGGCGCGATGCGGGAGTCCGGGGTGCCGTTCCTGCCGGGCGTCTCGACGACGTCCGAGGTCGTGGCGTTGCTGGAGCACGGGGTGCGCGAGATGAAGTTCTTCCCCGCGGAGGCCGCCGGCGGCACGGCGTACCTCAAGTCGCTCGCCGGGCCGCTGCCGCAGGCCCGCTTCTGCCCGACCGGCGGGGTCTCCCCCGCGAACGCTCCCGCGTACCTGGCGCTGAAGAACGTCGGCTGCGTGGGCGGCAGCTGGATGCTCCCGGCCGACGCCGTCACGGCGAAGGACTGGGCACGGGTGGAGACCCTGGCCCGCGAGGCCGCCGCCCTGCGCGCCCAGGGCCGCACCAGGTCCTGAGAACCGGCCCTAGGAACCGTCCCGGCCCAGGTGCGCCGTCTCGTTGAGGCAGCGCACACTCGCGTTGCCGTCGGCGTAGTACGCGATCGTCGTCAGGGACGCAGCCGACAGCTCCATGCGGAACAGTGCCTCGGAAGGCGCGCCGAGCGCGAGCCGGACGAGTGTCTTGACCGGCGTGACGTGGCTGACCAGCAGGACGGTGCGGCCCCGGTGGGCGGCGGTGAGCCGGTCGCGGGCCGCGGCGACCCGCTCCGCGACCGCCGCGAAGCTCTCGCCGCCGCCGCTGGGGGCGGCGTCGGGCGCGGCGAGCCAGGCGGCCATGTCGGCCGGGAAACGCTCCCGGACCTCCTGGAACGTCAGCCCCTCCCAGGCCCCGAAGTCGGTCTCGCGCAGGCCGTCGTCGACCGTGACGGCGAGGCCGAGCCGCTCCGCCACGGTCTGCGCGGTCTCCCGGCAGCGGGTGAGCGGCGAGGAGACGATCGCCTCGACCGTGCCGCGCCGCGCGAGGGCCTCCGCCACGTCCCGCGCCTGGCGGCGGCCGGTGGCGGACAGCTCCGGGTCGCTGCCCTCGCCCCGGAGGTACCCGCTTCCGGAGAACCGTTTCTCCGGAGTGAGGGCCGTCTCGCCGTGGCGGAGCAGCAGGAAGGTGGCCGGGGGACCCAGGTCGGGCCCCGCGGCCGGTGACCTCTCGGCGTCCGCGCCGGTCAGAGCCCCGACTCCGCCGTACGGACCAGGATGCGGCGGCAGTTCTCGCAGCGGACCACCGTGTCGGGGGCGGCCGCGCGGACATCGTTCAGCTCGGTGATGTTCAGCTCCAGGCGGCAGCCCTCGCAGCGGCGCTGGAACAGCTTGGCCGCGCCGACGCCGCCCTCCTTCTCCCGGAGCTTGTCGTAGAGCTTCAGCAGGTCGGCGGGGATGGAGCCGGCCACGACCTCGCGCTCCTTGGTCACCGTCGCCGCCTCCAGGTCCAGCTGGCCGGACGCGGCGTCCCGGCGGGAGGTCGCGTCGTCCACCTTGGCCTGGACGGCGGCGAGGCGCTCGGCGTACTCGCGCACCCGCTCCTGCGCCGACTCGCGGCGCTCCATGACCTCCAGGACGACGTCCTCCAGGTCGCCCTGGCGCTTGGCCAGCGAGGCGATCTCGCGCTGGAGGTTCTCCAGGTCCTTGGGCGAGGTGACCGCGCCGGAGTCCAGGCGCTGCTGGTCCCGGGTGGCGCGCTGGCGGACCTGGTCGACGTCCTGCTCGGCCTTGGTCTGCTCGCGGGAGCAGTCGCTCTCCTCCGTCACCGCGGCGATGTGCAGGTCGCGCAGTTGCGCGAGGTCCTTGGTGAGCGAGTCGATCTCGGCGTGCTCGGGCAGGGACTTCTTCTTGTGCCTCAGCTGCTGGAGGCGGACGTCCAGATCCTGGACGTCGAGGAGGCGGATCTGGTCGGCGGGCGCGGCGTTCAGTTGGGGGCTCCAAAAGTAGTCAGGGGTGCGCGGTGGGACGCCGCGTGGGCGGTCCAGGGGTCGGTGACCGTACGCGAGACGTGGACCCGCAGGCCCCATCCCTCGCGGTCGGAGATCTCGTCGAGCTGGGCGGCGGCCAGCTCGCACCAGGGCCACTCGGTGGCCCAGTGCGCCGCGTCGAGCAGCGCGAGAGGGGTGTGGGCGCGGGCCTCGCTCGCCGGGTGGTGGCGCAGGTCCGCGGTGAGGAAGGCGTCGACGCCCGCGGCGCGCACGTCGTCGAAGAGGCTGTCGCCGCTGCCGCCGGAGACCGCGAGCGTCCGGATCGTCGCGTCGGGGTCGCCCGCGACGCGGATGCCCTGCGCGGTGGCGGGCAGCCGCTCGGCGGCGCGGGCCGCCAGCTCGCGCAGGGTCAGCGGGTGGTCGAGCGCGCAGACGCGGCCGAGGCCGCGGCGGCCCGCGGGGTCCGCCGGGTCGGGTACGAGCGGGCCCTCGACCCGGAGGCCGAGCGCGCCGGCGAGCGCGTCGGAGACGCCCGGGTCGGCCTTGTCGGCGTTGGTGTGCGCGACGTGCAGGGCCACGTCGTTCTTGATCAGGGTGTGCACGGCGCGGCCCTTGAAGGAGCCTGCCGCGACCGTCGTCGTCCCGCGCAGATAGAGCGGGTGGTGCGTGACCAGCAGGTCGGCGCCGAGCTGCACGGCCTCGTCGACGATCTCCTGGACCGGGTCGACCGCGAAGAGCACCCGGCGGATCCCGGCGTCCGGGTCCCCGGCGACCGTGCCGACCGCGTCCCAGCCCTCGGCGAGAGCGGGCGGCCAGAGGGCGTCGAGCGCGGCGGTGACTTCAGACAGACGGGGCACGCAGACAGGTTACCCGCGCCGCGTACCCCTCCCCCCAGCCCGGTGACCTCACGAGGCCGGTGCGGGGGCCGCCGGGGAACGCGTCGGCGGCGGTGGCGCCGTGGCCGCCGGTGAGGATCGGCCATCGGCGGCGTACGGTCCGGCCGCCCGACCGCACCCGTCCCGGCGCCCGCCGCCGGTCGGTGAGCACACCAAGCACTTGTGGCACAGCCGATCGGGGACACGGCCACCCTTTGGTGTGAAGAGGCGGGCGGTGCGGGCCGGGGAGGCAGGGGCGAAAACTAGCTTCGGCGGTGCGGAGGGGGCCGCGGCAGGGCGGGACACCAGGCAACCGAGGTACCCGGACGACAGGAGGCGACGGACCTTATGACGGCCTTGGCCACCGAGCCCGCGGCCGGCCCGCGCGCGCAGCCGCCGCGGACCGGCTGTGTGATCACGGCGGACGCCACGTACGCGGCGCGGCTCGCGCACGACGGGGCGAGCCCCGGGTCGTGGTTCCCCGAGCGCTGGACGCTGGACGGGCCCGAGCCGTACGCGGTGCCGCTCCCCGCCCACCAGCCGGAGGAGCCGGGCACCGACGTGCTGCCGCTGACCGACGGCCGGGTGCTGATCCGGCGCGCGGCCGACGGGCGGCATCTCTTCTCCCTCCTCTACCCGACCGGCCCCGGCACCGGCGAGGTGCAGCTGGGCGCCGTGGAGTGCGGCGCGCTGACGCTGCTGCCCCCGGCTCCGGACGGACGGCGCGCGTACGCGCTGGCCGTGGGCGAGCGGACGACGGACGTGTGGCTGGTGGCGGGCGGCGCGTTCGGGCCCGAGCACCTGGCGGAGATCGAGGGGCGCTGTTCGGGCGGGGTGTGGCTGGACCGCTCGGGGCGGCTGCTCGCGCTGGACCGGGCGGAGCCGGGCGGCGGTCCCGTCAAGACGGTGGCGGTCGACCTGGACCGGGGCGGCGAGGTCTCCCCGCTGCTGCAGATCACCGAGGAGAGCACGGACCGGCTGCTCTGCGCCGACCTGGACAGCGGCCTGATCATGGTCCGTTCGGATGCGGCGGAGCCGGGGCGGCCGCGGCTCGGCTGGGGCGTGCTCGGCAGTACGCTGCCGCTCCGTTTCCCGCGGGCGCTGCGGCCGGCGAAGTGCGCGGTGACCCCGTTCGCCGTGCAGCCCGGGCAGACGCTCATGCCGGAGGGGTGCGCGGTGGCGTTCCGGGTCGACGGCCCGGGCGGGACGGGTGACGGGGCGCCGTGGCTGGGTGTCTGGCGCCCCGCCGAGGGGACGCTGCGGCAACTGCCCGCGCCACGCGGCTGGCTGGCGGGGACCGGTTTCTGGACGCGGGAAGGGGTGCTGACGCTGCCGTACGCCACCGACGAGGTGCCCTGCGGTCTGGCCCGGCTGCCCGCGCCGGAGCCCGAGGCGCCGCGCGGGACCGTGCGGGACGACGCGCCCGCGCCCGCCGCGCCCCGTCCGGTGCCGTTGGCGCAGGCGCCGCTCGGCGGCCGCAAGGCGGCCGGTTAGACTCACCCGGCTGTAAGTGAAGGATGGTGTACGGGTTTACGGGGTGAGTTTTCCGATGACGGGAAGCAACGGCATAGCCGCCGGCAGGGACGGCGCGGAGCGGATCGACGGCCCGGACACCGGGCCCGGCCGGCACCGCGGCGCGGTCACGATGTCCTCCGCCCAGGAGGAGCAGCCGGAACCGCGCGGACGGCACCGGGGGCCTCGCGCCGACGAGGCGTAGGGCGCGCGGTACGTGTAACGGGGCGCGGGGCCCGGCTTACGGCCGGGCGCCGCGCCCCGTGCGCTGCGCCCGGTGTGGCGCGTGCCGGCTCAGCCGTGCTTGAGGCCGAGCACCTCGGCCGCCGCGAACGTCTCTCCCCGGGGACGGTCCCGGTAGTACGGGGTGAGCAGCGCGTCGAGTTCGTCGTACGTGAACGCGTCCTCGGCGGTGTCGAACTTCGCCGCCACCCGGGGCCGTTCGACGACCGCGACCATGCCGCCGTGCACGACGAGGAGCTGGCCGTTGACGTGCGCCGCCGCGGGTGAGGCGAGGTAGCCGACGAGCGGGGCGACGTGCTCCGGGGCCAGCGGGTCGAGGCCCGCGGCGGGCTCGGCGAACCCGGCGAAGACGTCCTCCGTCATCCGGGTGCGGGCCCGCGGGCAGATCACGTTGGCGGTGACGCCGTACTTGGCGAGGGCCAGCGCCGTGGAGGTGGTCAGGCCGACGATGCCGCCCTTCGCAGCGGCGTAGTTGGGCTGGCCCGCCGACCCGGCGAGGAACGCCTCGGAGGAGGTGTTGACGATCCGTCCGTGGACCGGGGTGCCGTCCGTCCTGGCCCGCTCCCGCCAGTGGCGGGCCGCGAAGTGGGTGGTGTTGTAGTGGCCCTTGAGGTGGACGTGGATGACCGAGTCCCACTCGTCCTCGGTCATCGAGAAGATCATGCGGTCGCGCAGGATGCCGGCGTTGTTGACGAGGATGTCCAGTGTGCCGTACGTGTCCACGGCCAACTGGACGAGTCCCGCCGCCTGTTGGTGGTCGGCGACGTCTCCGCTGTGCGGGGTGGCCGTGCCGCCGGCCGCACGGATCTCCTGGGCCACCTGTTCCGCCGGGCCGGGGGTGGCCGCCCCCGACCCGTCCCGGCCCGGCTGCCCGAAGTCGTTGACGACCACGTTCGCGCCGAGCCGCGCCAGCTCCAGCGCCTCGGCCCGCCCGAGCCCCCGCCCGGCCCCGGTCACGACGGCCGTACGGCCCTTCAGCGGCGTTGCCATGTCATGCGCCTCCTGTCCCTGTGCCTGTCCGAACACGCCCGAGATCGAGCCCTTCGTGGCCGGGCGGTCCTCCCGCGCCCCTGACGGGCCTAGATCTCGATGCACGTTCTCAGGGCGGAGCCGGTACGCATGTGGTCCAGCGCCTCGTTGATCCCCGCCAGCGGCACCCGGTGCGTGATGAGGGACTCCAGGTCGATCCGGCCGGCCCGCCACAGCGCGATCGCTCGTTCGTAGGAGCGCAGGACGTCCCCGCCGCCGTACATGGACGGCAGGATCCGCTTCTCGTCGAAGAACAGCTCGAACATGTTGAGTTGCAGGAAGTCGTCCATGGCGCCCGCGCCGACGACGACGAGGGTGCCGCCGCGCCGCGTCGTCTCGTACGCGGTCCGCGCCGTCGCCGACTTCCCGACGACCTCGAAGACGTAGTCGAACCCCTCCCCCGCCGTGATCCGCCGCTTGGCGTCGGCCAGTTCGCCGGGGGCCACCGCCTCGGTCGCGCCGAAGCGCAGGGCCCCCTCGCGCCGCGCCGCGACAGGGTCGACGGCGACGATCTGGGCGGCGCCCTTGAGCCGCGCTCCCTGGATCGCGGAGATGCCGACACCGCCGCAGCCGATGACCGCGACCGACGAACCCGCCTGTACGTCCGCGGTGTTGAGGGCGGCGCCGAGCCCGGTGGTGACGCCGCAGCCGATGAGCGCCGCGATGTCGAACGGCACGTCGTCGGGGACCGGGACCGCGCACCCCGCGTCGACCACGACCTCCTCGGCGAACGTGCCGGTGCCGGCGAAACCGAACACGTCGCCGCCGGGCCGCTTGAAGTTGGGGGTCCCCGCGTTCATGAACCCGGCGAGGCAGAGCTGGGTCTGGCCGCGCCTGCAGGCGGGGCAGGCGCCGCAGGCGGGCAGCCAGCAGACCAGCACGCGCTGCCCCGGCGTCAGGTGCGGCACGCCGTCCCCCACATCGAGGAGCTCGCCCGCGCCCTCGTGGCCCGGGACGAAGGGGGCGGGCTGCGGCAGCACCCCGTTCATGGCGGAGACGTCGGAGTGGCACAGCCCGGTCGCCCGGACCCGGATCCGCACCTTGCCCGGGCCGAAGCCGACCGCCTCGACGTCGTCCAGTACCTCCAGTTTCTCCTGGCCTGTCTCGTGCAGTACGGCTGCTCGCATGGCGTGCGGCTCCTTCGCGTGAGGTGCGGTGCGTGCTGGTCAGCTGTGGTCGATGACGGTGTCGGCCAGGACCGGGGCCTCGGCGCGCTCCGGGGCGCTCACCGCGGCCCGGACGCGGCGCGGCTCCTGCCACATCCGCACGCGCAGCGTCTCGCCGGGGAAGGCGACGCCGGCGAACCGGGCGGCGTAGCGGGTGACCCGGGAGGCGTCACCGCCGAGCAGGGTGTCCACGACCGCCTTGAGCGTCATGCCGTACGAGCACAGGCCGTGCAGGATCGGCCGGTCGAACCCGGCGAGCGCGGCGAACTCCGGGTCGGCGTGGAGCGGGTTCCAGTCGCCGGAGAGGCGGTAGAGGAGGGCCTGGTCCTCACGGACCGGGCGGTCGACGGTGCGGTCCGGCTCGCGCGCGGGGTCCGGCAGGCGTCCGGAGGGTCCGCGCTCGCCGCCGAACCCGCCCTCCCCGCGGACGAAGACCTGGGCGTCGCTGGTCCACAACGGCCCGTCCGCGTCAGCCGCTTCGGTGCGCAGGACCACGACGGCGGCCTTCGTCTTGTCGTGGACGGCGGCCACCTTCGCCGTCGTGCGCGCGCGGCCCGCGACCGGGATGGGGCGGTGCACCTCGATGCGCTGGCCGCCGTGCAGGACGTGCGCGAGGTCCACGTCGATGCCGGGCAGGGCGAGGCCGCCCGCCGTCGCCGTCCCGGCGCCCGCGACGGTCGCGAAGCTCGGCAGCACCTGGAGCCGGGACTCCAGGGTGTAGCGCAGTTCGCGGGGATCGGTGGCGGGGACACCAGCGCCGATGCCGAGGTGGTAGAGCTGGACGTCCCGGTGGCCCCAGGCGATCTCGGCGGTCCGGGGTTCGGCGGCTACGGCCTGTACGGGGTCGATGGGCATGGGGCGGGCGCTCCTCACACGGGCCGGGCGGACGGGCGGCGAGACCTCGGTGCGGCCGTCCGCACCGTCGGCCGCACCGAGGTCGTCGCGGGCCGGTTCTAGAACCTGTTTCATTCCGTCCGGCGATCCTCATGTATAGCCAAGAGCCGGTGGGTTGGGAAGGCCCGGGGACGGCTTTCCTGACGTCGCGTCAGTTCGCATACCGAGTGCCGTCATGACATTTGTCCTGCCCAGGTCGGGACAGGCACCTCTGCCGCGCCCCGGCCCCCGGTCCGTACCGTCGTGGCCATGACGAAGAGGGCGACAGAAGCGGCCGTGTCCTTCCGGGGGGCCGTCAAGACGTTCGGGGAGCTGCGGGCGGTCGACGGGCTCGACCTGGAGATCGCGGCGGGCGAGACGGTGGCGCTGCTCGGCCGCAACGGCGCGGGCAAGTCCACCACGATCTCGCTGCTGCTCGGTCTGGACGAACCGACCGAGGGCCGCGTCGAACTGTTCGGCGCCGCGCCGCAGGACTCCGTACGCGCCGGCCGGGTCGGCGCCATGCTCCAGGAGGGCCGCGCGGTGCCCCGGGTCACCGTCGCCGAGCTGCTGGGCTTCGTGGCCGGCCGCTACCCGGCGCCCATGGCCGTGCCGGAGGCGCTGCGGCTGGCCGGGATCGAGGAGCTGGCCGGGCGGCGGGTCGACAAGCTGTCCGGCGGGCAGACGCAGCGGGTGCGGTTCGCCGTGGCGCTGGCCGGGAACCCCGCGCTGATCGTGCTCGACGAGCCGACGGCCGCGCTCGACGTCGAGGCGCGGCACGCCTTCTGGGCGTCGATGCGGGCCTTCACCCGGCGCGGGCACACGGTCCTGTTCTCCACGCACTACCTGGAGGAGGCCGACGCCAACGCGGACCGGATCGTCGTGATCGACCACGGCCGGGTCGTAGCCGACGGCAGCGGCGAGGAGCTGCGCCGGGCGGGCGGCGGCAGCCTGGTCTGCGTCGACCTGGCGGGGCGCGGCACGGAGGGGCTCGACCTGCTGCCGGGTGTGCTCTCCGTGGAGATCCGCGGCGACCGGGCCCGGCTGCGCAGCGAGGACCCGGACGCGACGGTCATGGCGCTGGCCGCGCTGGACGCCGTACGGAACCTGGAGGTCGCCCCGGCCTCCCTCGACGACGCCTTCATGGCGCTGACCGCGGACCCCCGCGACCTGGAGCGTGTGTGATGTGGGACTATCTGCTGCTCGAAGTACGGCGCACGCTGCGGGACGGGAAGTTCGTCGTCGGCACGGTCGCGATGCCCGTGATGATGTACCTCCTGTTCACCAACATCGGCGGCGCCGACGGGACGTGGAAGACCGCCTCGATGATCGGCATGGCGGCGTACGGGGCGCTCGGCGCGGCCCTCAACACGGGGGCCGGGGTCGCCGAGGACAAGGCGATCGGCTGGCTGCGCCAGCTGCGGATCACCCCGATGACCCCGCGCCAGGGCGTGCTGGGGCGGGCCCTGACCGGGGCGGTGACGGTGCTGCCGGCGATCACCGCCGTGCTGCTCGCGGGTGCTGTCGTCAACGGCGTGCGGATGGACGCGTGGAAGTGGCCGGTCGTCGCGGTGCTGCTGTGGGCGGGCTCGCTGCCCTTCACCATGCTGGGCCTGGGCAACGGCTACCGGCTCACCTCGCAGGCCATGGGCGGCATCAACATGCTCTGCTATCTGGGGCTCGCGGTCCTCGGCGGTCTGTGGTTCCCGGTGGAGCTGTTCCCCGGCTGGCTGCGGCACGTCTCCTCCTTCACCCCGACCAACCGCTTCGCGCAGCTCGGCACGGCGGTCGCCGACGGGCACGCCCCCTCCCTCGCGGCGCCGGCCATCCTGCTCGGCTGGCTGCTGGCCTTCGGTTCCTACGCCCTGGTCTCGTACCGCCGGGCCGCACGCACCATCTGACCGGCACGACGGGGAGCGGAGAATCACGGACATGTCCTACTGGAGCAGGGTCCACGGTCACTTCCAGGAGCTGCGCGCGACGCAGGCCGAGTGGAAGGCGGAGAACGAGCGGGTGAAGGCGGAGCGCCGGGCGCGCGGCGAGCACGGCCGCCCGCCGGAGGAGCTGGGCCCGCCGCCGTCCGGCTTCGCGCTGCTGCCGTGGCTGCTCCTGGGCCTGGGCGCCTTCTCGAACATCGTCCAGGGCAAGACCGGCAGCCCCTGGCTCGGCGGCCTCGGGCTGCTCACCTTCAACTCCCTCTACGTGTATGTGGTGTTCCGGGCGTTCCACAAGAAGAGCCGCACCGCCACCTCGACCCGGGTCGCGCTGCTCCTGATGACCGTGCTGACCTGTGCCCTGGTCGGCGGGTTCGGCGGCAGCTGGCTGGCGTTCTTCCCGCTGCTGGGGCTCGCGGCCGGCGCGATCGTGCGCGGCCCGCACGTGGGCAAGGCGGGCCTGGCGCTGAGCGCGCTGGCGGGGTTGGTGGCCGGCCTGAAGGAGGGCTGGGACTCGATCGCCGTGGTCTACGGCACGTTCCTGTCGATGATGGTGACGGCGGCGATCCTCTCCCTCTCCGAGGCCGTACGGGAGCTGCGGGCGGCCCGCGAGGAGCTGGCGCGGCAGGCGGTGGAGAAGGAGCGGCTGCGCTTCTCCCGCGACCTGCACGATCTGCTCGGGCACACGCTGTCGGTGATCGTGGTGAAGTCGGAGGCGGCGCGGCGGCTCGCGCCGCGCAGCATGGACGCGGCGCTGGAGCAGGTCCGCGACATCGAGGCGGTGGGCCGCCAGGCGCTCACCGAGATCCGGGAGGCGGTGACCGGGTACCGGGAGGGCAGCCTCGCCACCGAACTGGACCGGGCCCGCTCGGCGCTGACCGCCGCCGGGATCGAGCCGGTCGTGCGCCGCTCGGGGCCGCCGCTGTCGGCGCAGACGGAGGCGCTGTTCGGCTGGGTCGTGCGGGAGGCGGTGACCAACGCGGTGCGCCACAGCGCGGCCACGACCTGCACGATCTCGGTGGAGGGCGCGGCGGAGCGGGTGGTGCTGCGGGTCACGGACGACGGGGCGGGTCCGGCCCCCGCGCCCGGGCCCACGGCCGGTCCCGCGGTCGGCGGCACCGGCATCAAGGGCCTCACCGAGCGGCTCGCCGCGGCGGGCGGCTCCCTGACGGCGGGGCCGGGCCCGCGGGGCGGATTCGTGGTGCGGGCCGAACTCCCGCCCGGCGAGCCGGAGTCGGCGCGGGAGGCTGCGCCGGCGGAGCAGGTCCGGGCGGCCGGCCGGGGCGGCGCCGCGTAATCTGCCCCCGTGACAGAGATGCCGCAAGACCACCGGACCGCCAAGAGTGTGCGTGTCCTGCTCGCCGAGGACCAGGGGATGATGCGGGGGGCGCTGGCGCTGCTGCTCGGCCTGGAGGCGGACATCGAGGTCGTGGCGCAGGTCGCGGCGGGCGACCTCATCGTCGACAAGGCGCTGGAGTGCCGTCCGGACGTCGCTCTCCTGGACATCGAGCTGCCCGGCCGCAGCGGGCTCGACGCGGCCGCGGAGTTGCGCGAGCAGGTGCCGGACTGCCGGGTGCTGATCCTGACGACGTTCGGGCGGCCCGGGTATCTGCGGCGGGCGATGGAGGCGGGCGCGGCCGGTTTCCTCGTCAAGGACGGGCCCGTCGAGGAGCTGGCCGAGGCGATCCGCAAGGTGCTGCGCGGCGAGACGGTGGTGGACCCGGCGCTCGCCGCGGCGGCGCTCAGCGCGGGGCCCAATCCGTTGACGGCGCGGGAGGCGGATGTGCTGCGGGCCTCTGCGGAGGGGGCGACGGTCTCGGACGTGGCCGGGGCCCTGCATCTCTCGGAGTCGACCGTGCGGAACTATCTCTCCTCGGCGATCGGCAAGACCGGGACGCGGAACCGGACGGAGGCGTTGCGGGCGGCGCGGCAGCAAGGGTGGGTGTAGGTGCGGGTCCGTCGCCGGGTGCGGGTCCGGTGGGGGCTGGTCGCGCAGTTCCCCGCGCGCGAAGCCCCACGGCGGGACAGCCGAACAACGGCCTCCCAGGGAACCTACTCCTCCGCACCCCCGGCGCCGGCCCTCGGCATCCACACCAGCAGCACCACCACCGCCACCCCCAAGATCCCCGCCCCACAGAGGAACGCCCCCGCATACCCCCGGGTCAGCCCGACCGGCCCCGCCACCCCCGCGGAGCGGCTCGCCGCGACGGTCGAGAGGATCGCGAGGCCCAGCGAACCCCCCAGCGTGCGGCTCGTGTTGACCAGCCCGGACACCAGCCCCGCGTCCCCCGGCGCCGCCCCGGACGTCGCCAGCGACGCGAGCGGCGTCATCGCGAACCCGGCGCCGGCCATCATCACCATGCCGGGCAGCATGATCGTCGTGACGTAGGACCCGTCCGCGCTCATCGTCGACTGCCAGGCGAACCCGGCCGCGGTGACGAGGACCCCGGCCACCGCCACGTTCCGCGCCCCGGCGATCCGCATCAGCCGCGGCGCCGTCTTCGAGCCCGCGACCACCGCGAGCGAGCTGGGCACCAGGGCCAGGCCCGCCTCGATCGGGGTGTAGCCGAGCACGTTCTGCGCGTACAGCGTCATGAAGAACCACATGGCGAAGCTGCCCATGCCGCAGACGAACATCGCCGCGTTGGCCGCGGCCACCGACCGCACCCGGAACAGTCCGAGCGGCATCAGCGGCAGCCGCGTACGGGCCTCGACGGCGAGGAAGGCGGCGATCAGCGCGAGCGCGACGCCGAGCGGCACCAGCGTGGCGGCGGCGCCCCAGCCCCGCGCCTCGGTCTGCACGATGGCGTAGGCGAGCGTGGCGGTGCCCGCCGTCACGAGGAGGGCGCCCGGCAGGTCGAGGCGGCGCTCGCCGCCGGCCCGGGACTCGCGGATCCAGCGGGCGGCGGCCGCGAGGACGACGGCGCCGAGGGGCACGTTGATGAGCAGCACCCAGCGCCAGTCCAGGCCCTCGGTGAGGACGCCGCCGACCAGTCCGCCGGCCGCGCCGCCACCCGCGCCGACCGCGGTCCAGGTCGCGATGGCGCGGGCCCGCGCCGCCCCTTCCGGTACGGCGGAGGTGAGGATCGTGAGGGTGGAGGGGGCGAGCACGGCGGCGCCCAGGCCCTGCGCGGCCCGCGCGGCGAGGAGCTGCCAGTCGTCCTGCGCGAGGCCGCCGGCGAGCGAGGCCAGGGTGAACAGGCCGAGGCCGACCAGGAACATCCGTTTGCGGCCGAAGAGGTCGCCCGCCCGGCCGCCGAGCAGCATGAACCCGGCGAACGCGATCGAGTACGCGTTCACCACCCACTGCAGCCCGGCCGGGCTCAGGCCGAGGTCGGCGCGCATGGAGGGCAGGGCGACGTTCACGACGGAGACGTCGAGGACGACGAGGAACTGTCCGGCACAGGCCACGGCCACCACCAGCCAGGCGGGCGGGGCGGCGGCGCGGCGCGGGCGTGTCCCGGACGGGATCGCGGTCTGGGGCTCGGGCTCGGTCCCGGGAGGGGTCTGCGGCATAAGTGTCATGGTCGCAGCCCGCGCGCACCCCGTACATCGGGATTTGGCCGCAGCCCCACCGGGCCCCGGGACACCCGCCTGCCGACCTAGGTCCTGTCCGCAAACCCCCGTCCGACCCTCGCGGGTCCGCGCCCGACGGCGTCCGCCCCGCAATCTTCTTGCCCCGCGGCCGCCCCTCGCGCACACTCCCCCGATGACCACCTCGCCCTTCACCCGCAAACCCGTCCTGACCGGGGAACACACCGTGCTGCGTCCCTTCACCGAGGCCGACGCGGACGTCATGGCCGGGATCCTCACCGATCCCGAGCTGCTGTACTTCACCGGCGGCGATCCGGCCCCCTTCGGCCTCGCCCACCTGCGGTCCTGGTACGGCTCGCGCGGCGCGCAGGACGACCGGCTGGATCTCGCCGTCACCGATCGGGCGAGCGGTGAGCTGGTCGGCGAGGTCGTGTTGAACGAGTGGGAGCCGCGCCACCGCCGCTGTACGTTCCGCACGCTGATCGGGCCGCGCGGACGCGGCCGTGGGCTGGGCACGGAGGCGGTGCGGCTCGTCGTCGGGTACGGGTTCGAGGTGCTCGGCATGCACCGCGTGCAGCTGGCGGCCTACGCCGACAACGCCCGGGCGCTGCGCGTCTACGAGAAGGCGGGGTTCGTCGTGGAGGGCGTCCGGCGCCAGGTCGAGCTGCGGGACGGAATCTGGCGGGACGAGGTGCTGATGGCGGTGCTCGCCGACGAGTGGGCCGGGGGCGGCGGACCGGCGTGACCACCGCCGCCCCGCCGAGTCCGGTGTTGCACGCGGGCCCGGCAGGGCGCGCCGGCTAGCGGAAGGCCGCGTGGCCGGTCAGCGCCTGGCCGAGGGCGAGCGTGTGCATCTCGGTCGTGCCCTCGTACGTCAGGACGGACTCCAGGTTGTTGGCGTGCCGGATCACCGGGTACTCCAGCGAGATGCCGTTGGCGCCCAGGATCGTGCGGGCGGTGCGGCAGATCTCGATGGCCTCGCGGACGTTGTTCAGCTTGCCGAAGCTGATCTGGGCCGGGTGCACGCCGGCGGGCGAGTCCTTCAGGGCGGAGAGCTGGAGCGCGGTCAGCGTCGCCTTGTGCAGCTCCAGCGCCATGTCGACCAGCTTCTGCTGGGTCAGCTGGAACGCGGCGATCGGCCGGCCGAACTGCTCGCGCTGCACGGCGTAGTCGCGGGCCGCCTGCCAGGCCGAGCGGGCGGCGCCGGTGACGCCCCAGACGATGCCGTAGCGGGCCTCGTTCAGGCAGGTGAGGGGCGCGCCGACACCCCGCGCCGCGGGGAGCCGCGCGGACGCGGGCAGCCGTACGCCGTCCAGGACCAGCTCGCTCGTCACCGACGCGCGCAGCGACATCTTGTGCTTGATGAGCGGCGCGGAGAAGCCGGGGGTGTCGGTGGGCACGACGAAGCCGCGTACGCCGTCCTCGGTCTGCGCCCAGACGACGGCGACGGCCGCCACCGAACCGTTCGTGATCCACATCTTGCGGCCGTCGAGCACCCAGTCGTCGCCGTCCCGGCGGGCCCGCGTCGTCATCGAGGCCGGGTCGGAGCCGTGGTCGGGTTCGGTCAGGCCGAAGCAGCCGATGGCCTCGCCCGCCGCCATCCGCGGCAGCCACTCCTGCTTGTGCTCCTCGGAGCCGAAGCGGTGGATCGCGAACATGGCCAGGGAGCCCTGGACGGAGACGAAGGAGCGCAGGCCCGAGTCGGTGGCCTCCAGCTCGCGGCAGGCGATGCCGTAGGCGCGGGCCGACATGCCGGCGCAGCCGTACCCCTCCAGGTGCATGCCGAGCAGGCCCATCCGACCGAACTCCCGGGCCAGTTCGGGCAGGTGCGGCAGCTCGCCGGATTCAAACCACTCGGCGATGTGCGGCTCGACCTTGTCGTCGAGGTACTGGCGCACGGTGTCCCGCACGGCCCGCTCCTCGTCGGTCAGGAGGGCTTCGAGGTTCAGCGGGTCGACGGGGTCGAGTGCGGGGAACGGCATGGCGATCAGGCTCCTTGCGGTTGAGGGTCGTCGGGCGCGGCGGACAGGAGACGGTCGATCTCCGTCTCCCCGTACCCGAGTTCGGCGAGAATGTCGCGGCTCTGCTGTCCGAGGGTGGGCGGTGCGCTGCGTACGGGCGGCCGCTCGCCGCGGAAGGTGACCGGGAACGCCACCTGTTTCAGGGGCCCCACCACCGGGTGGTCCACCTCCTGCACCATGGCGAGGGCGGCGGTCTGCGGGCAGGCGTAGACCTCGTCGAGGGTGCGGATGGCGGCGACGGGCACGCCCAGCGGTGCGAGCAGGCCGGTCCAGTGGGTGACGGGCTCGTCGACCAGGACCGCTTCCAGTTTGGCGTTGAGGGCCGTCCGGTGGGCGACCCGGTCACGGTTGGTGGCGAACCGCGGGTCGTCCGCCCACCCCGGGTGGCCGAGGGCGCCCGCGAGGCGGCGGAACAGGACGTCGTTGCCGACCGCGATCACGAAGTGGCCGTCGGCCGCCCGGTACGCCTGGTACGGGACGAGGCTGGGGTGGCCCGAGCCGAGCCGGGTGGGGCGCTCGCCGGTGGCGAAGTAACCGGTCGCCCAGTTGATGTGCAGGGCGAGCTGGGACTCGTAGAGGGAGGTCGTCACGGACTGCCCACGGCCCGTGCGCTCGCGCTCGACGAGGGCCGCGGTGAGGCCGACGAGGCCGAACAGGGCCGCGCCCAGGTCGCCCATGGCGTATCCGGCCTTGACGGGCGGGCCGTCCGGTTCGCCCGTCAGGGACATCAGGCCGGCGCTCGCCTGCGCCACCATGTCGTAGCCGGGCTCGTCGCGCAGGGGCCCGGTGTCGCCGAACGCCGAGATGTGCAGGATGACCAGGCGCGGGTAGCGGGCGGCCAGCTCCTTGTGGTCGAAGAGGCGGGCGAGGGTGGAGCCGGGCCGGAAGTTCTCGACCATCACGTCCGCGCCGGCGAGCATCCGGTGCACGGCTTCCTGGCCGGCCGCGGACGTGAGGTCGAGGGTGACGGAGCGCTTGCCCCGGTTGGCCGCCAGGTAGTAGGTGGCGTCGGGGCCGTTGAAGGGCGGGCCCCAGGAGCGGGTCGGGTCGCCGCCGTCCGGGTGTTCGACCTTGATGACGTCGGCGCCCAGGTCGGCGAGGGACATGGTGACGTACGGGCCCGCGAGGATCTTCGAGAGGTCGACGACCTTCGTGCCGGCCAGGGGCGCCGGTCCGGCGAAGCGCTCCGGTGGCGGGGTGGCGTGGGCCCGTGTCGCGCGGCGGGCCTCGGTGTCGGTGCGGGGTATCGGCTCCACGGACCCCGACCCTACGCACCGCCGCCGGACCGACACCCCCGGCCCCGGGGAACAGAATGCGGGGTCATGTAAACAAAAGGTCAAGGTTCGGGTTCGTACGACGATCGTCGGAATAGTCGCCTCGGGAAACAAGTTCGACCTACACACAAGTAGCCCGCAGCAGACTCGTCCGCACGGACGCGAACCTTTCCGACGCCGAACTTCCCCGACGCCGCCCCTTTTCCGACGCCGCCCCCCATTCTTTTCGACGCCGACGCACGCGCGCCCACCGCCGTACGCGCCCCCTCGCCGTTCTTCGAGACCGCCTTCCGGAGGCCCTCCGTCATGTCCCAGCCGACGACCGTCCCGCGCAGAACAGCCGGTGTCGTCCCCGTCCTCGCCTTCGCCGGCATCGTCGTCGCGGTCATGCAGACCCTGCTGGTGCCGGTGATCAAGGACCTGCCCGCCCTGCTGAGCACCGCGCCCTCGAACGCCACCTGGGTGATGACCGCGACCCTGCTCGCCGGCGCCGTCTCCACCCCGATCATGGGCCGCCTCGGCGACCTCGCGGGCAAGCGCCGGATGCTCCTCATGAGCCTGGCGATCATGGTGGTGGGGTCGCTGGTCTGCGGCTTCACCGACCAGCTCGTGGTCATGATCGCGGGCCGCGCGCTCCAGGGCTTCGCCATGGGCGCCATCCCGCTCGGCATCGGCCTGATGCGCGACATGCTGCCGCCCGAGAAGCTCGGCTCGGCCATGGCCCTCATGTCCTCCTCCATCGGCGTCGGCGGCGGCCTCGCGCTGCCGCTCGCCGCGCTCGTCGCACAGCACGCCGACTGGCACGCGCTGTTCTTCGGCGCCGCGGGCCTCGGCGTCGTCTCGATCGTCCTCACCCTGGTCTTCGTCCCGGAGAGCCCGCTGCGCGCCAAGGGCACCTTCGACGTCGCGGGCGCCCTCGGCCTCTCGCTCGGCCTCGTCCTGTTCCTGCTGCCGATCACCAAGGGCAGCGACTGGGGCTGGAGCAGCGGCACCACACTCGGCCTGTTCGCCGCCGCGCTCCTCGTGCTCCTCGCCTGGGGCGTGATGGAGCTGCGCCTGAAGGCCCCGCTGGTCGACCTGCGCACCACCGCCCGCCGCGAGGTGCTGCTCACCAACCTCGCCTCGATCATGGTCGGCGTCGCGTTCTACGCGATCTCCCTGGTCCTGCCGCAACTGCTCCAGCTGCCCTCCGCCACCGGCTACGGCCTCGGCCAGTCGATGGTCGTCGCCGGGCTCTGCGTGGCCCCGCTCGGCCTGACGATGATGTTCACGGCCCCCGTCTACGCCCGCCTGTCCGCGCGCTTCGGCCCGAAGGTCACCCTGATCCTCGGCATGCTGATCATCGGGATCGGCTACGGCGCGGGGCTCGGCCTGATGAGCGCCGCCTGGCAGACCATCGTGATCTCGGTGGTCGTGGGCGCGGGCATCGGCCTCGCGTACTCCTCGCTGCCCGCGCTGATCATCGGCGCGGTGGACGCCTCCGAGACGGGCGCCGCCAACGGCCTCAACACCCTGATGCGCTCCATCGGCACGTCGGTGTCCTCGGCGGTCATCGGCATGGTCCTCGCCAATACGGCCGACCACGTCGGCGGCGCCGCGGTCCCCACCATGCACGGCTTCCGTGTCTCCTTCCTCATCGCCACGGGCGCGGTCGCCGGCGGTCTCCTGCTCGCCCTGTTCCTGCCCGGGCGGCGCGCGGCCACCGTGCGCCAGCACGTCCAGTTGCGCGCCAGCAGCGCGGAGGACGCCGGTCTGGCCCGTGCCGAGCAGGCCCTCGCCGACTTCCGCGGCCAGGTCCTGGACCCGGCGGGCCTGCCCGTCGCCCACGCCAAGGTGACGCTCATCGACCGGCACGGCCGCCAGGCCGGCGCGGCGCTGACCGACGCCGAGGGCCGGTACGCGCTCACGGTCCCGGCCGGCGGCGCGTACGTCCTCGCGGCGACGGCCCCGGGCCACGCCCCGCACGCCTCGGCCGCAACGCACCACGGCGAGCAGCGGCCGGTCCAGGTCGACCTGGCGCTGCGGGCGGTCGCGGAACAGGTCTGACCCGACCCGGCCGAGAACGGCGAACGGGGCTGCGGGCAGCCCCGCTGAAGACGCGTCGCGCAGGTTGCGCGGCGCGTCTTCTCGTGTGCGGGGCACGTCGTCCTGTGCGGGGCGGCCCGCCCGGGTGTGACCGGGCCTGCCGACCGGGCTCGGCGCGGCGTACGGCAGCATGAGCCCATGACCAGCACACCGCCCACCCCGAACGCCGACGTCCTCGCCGCCTTCGAGCGGGCCAAGGGGTTCATGCCGCGCGGCGAGGGCCTCGCGCTGTACGCGGCCGCGGTCGAGGCCGCCGCACTCGGACTGCCGCTCCTGGAGGTCGGCACGTACTGTGGCCGCTCCACCCTGCTGCTCGCCGACGCGGCCCGCGCCGCCGGGGTCATGGCGCTCACCGTCGACCACCACCGCGGCAGCGAGGAGCAGCAGCCGGGCTGGGACTTCCACGATCCGCAGACGGTCGATCCGGTCGTCGGGCTCATGGACACGCTGCCCGCCTTCCGGCGGACGCTGCACGCGGCGGGCCTGGAGGAGCACGTGATCGCGCTGGTCGGCCGCTCACCGCAGGTCGCCCGGGTCTGGGGCGGCGCGCTCGGCCTGGTCTTCGTCGACGGCGGCCACACCGACGAGCACGCGAACGCCGACTACGAGGGCTGGGCCCCGCACGTCGCCGAGGGCGGGCTGCTCGTCATCCACGACGTCTTCCCCGTCAAGCACGACGAGTGGACGGGCCAGGCCCCGTACCGCGTCTACCTCCGGGCGCTGGAGTCCGGCGCGTTCACCGAGGTCTCGCAGTGCGATTCCCTGCGCGTCCTGCGCCGGACGGGCGCGGGGATCTGAACTCACGGTTATCGTCGACGTCGTGTCGTACGTAGGTCCGGAACCGGACGGCTTTGATGACTTCTACCGCGACGACGACCCGGGGCGGGGCCCCGGCGGGCGTCGGTTCCGCGGTCGCCCCGCGCTGATCGCCCTCGCCGCGCTGGTGCCGACGGCGCTCGCGGCGTATCTGGTCTGGCAGGTCGTGAGCGGGCCCGGGGACGGCGAGCCGCCCCAGGTGGCCCCGGCGCCGGGCACGTCCGCGGCCTCCTCGGCGTCGCCCTCGGACACGGACGCGGACGCGAAGGCGCCGAGCCCGGCCCCGTCCCGGTCCGCCACCGCCTCCGCGCCGCCGACCACGTCGAAGGCCCCCTCGAAGCCGGCGGGCGGCGGCTCGGGTCCGCTCAGCGGCAAGGTCGTCGTCGTCGACCCGGGTCACAATCCGGGTAACTTTCGGCACCCGGCCGATATCAATCGCCAGGTGGACGTCGGCAACGCCAGCAAGGAGTGCGACACCACCGGCACCTCCACCAACGCCGGGTACACCGAGGCGCAGTTCACGCTCGACGTCTCGCGCCGCCTGCGCACCCTCCTGCAACAGCAGGGCGCCACGGTGAAGTTGACGCAGAACGGCGACCGGGCCTGGGGGCCCTGTGTCACCGAGCGCGCCGCGATCGGCAACCAGGCGAAGGCGGACGCGGCGATCTCCGTGCACGCGGACGGCTCGGCCGCGGGCAACCGCGGCTTCCATGTGATCCTGCCCGCATCCGTGCACGCGGGCGGCGCCGACACCCGTCCGATCGTCGCCTCCTCGAAGGACCTCGGGGAGCGGATCGCGGGCAAGTTCCTCCAGGCCACAGGCCAGCCGCCGTCGAACTACATCGGCGCGGGCACCGGCCTCGACACCCGCAGTGACCTGGGCGGACTCAACCTGTCGACGGTGCCCAAGGTCTTCATCGAGTGCGGCAACATGCGGGACGCGCAGGACGTGGACCGGCTGACCTCCGGCGCCTGGCGGCAGAAGGCGGCGCAGGGCATCTCTGAGGGAATCGTGAGTTTCCTGCGGGGGTAGGTGACACCCTGTGGATCTCGGCGGACACCCTCAGGACGTGGACGATAGTGTCCTCCGTACGATGTGGGGCCACTCCCGCGCTTGGCGCCGCCTCCTCCGACGACGAGACGACTGACGAAGGACCCTGAAGTGAATATCCGCTCCCTCACTCGAGGCGACGGCGTGGTGATCGGAGCAGCGGTGTTGCTGTTCATCGCCTCGTTCCTCGACATCTACTCGCTCGGTGACAACGTCCCCGACAGCATCAGCAGCCCGAACTCGTGGGGCAGCGGCCCGCTGCTGATGAGCGTGGTCCTCGCGGGCATCATCGGCGCGGTCCTCATCGTCCTCGCCCGGGGCCTGCCCCAGCCGACCAAGGTCCTCGGTCTGGACCTCGGCCAGTTCGGTGTCGCGTGCACCGTGCTCGCCGCGTGGGCCGCGCTCGGCAACATCTTCGACCCGTCCGGTGGCGCCAACAACTTCGGCGGCGGCGGCGACAGCGCCGACGCCGGCATCGGCGCCATCCTCGCCCTGATCGCCACCCTGGTCATGGCCGCCGCCGCGATCGCCACCCCGTTGGTCCCGGCCCTCAAGGGCGCTCTCGTGGGCGCGCCGCGCCCCCAGCAGCCCCAGCCCTACGGCGGTCAGCCGCAGGGCGGCTACGGCTACCCGGGCGCCCAGCAGCAGCCGGGCCAGCCGTACGGCGCGCAGCCGGGCCAGCCGGGTCAGCCCGGCCCCGGCCACCCCGGCGCCGGCCACCCCGGCGCCGCTCAGCCCGGTCCCGGCCAGCCGTTCGGCGGGCAGCCGCAGCAGGCGGCCGCCGCTGCGGCGCCCGGTCCCGCCCAGGGCGGCCAGCCGGCCGGGGACTTCTCCCCGTTCTGGTTCGCCGTGCCGGTGCCGCGTCCGCTGTACGCGGAGGACGGCTCGCCCACGCCGATCGCCGAACTGGCCCCGGGTACCTGGTACTTGGCGGTCGAGCAGCGCGGCCCCGGCCTCGTCGCCCAGACGCAGGACGGCCGTCGTGGCGTGCTCCAGGACACCACGGGGATCCAGCGCGGCTGACCGTCCCCTGCGCCGTCAGGCCCCTCGCCCACCTTCCGGGCGAGGGGCCTTTCGCGTACAGTCACCCCCCGAACTGATGGCCCATCAGGCGGAGGTCCGGCAAAGGGGGCGCGCATGCGGCTCGGACTCGCACTCGGCTACTGGGGGCGCGGGCCCGACCCCGGTCACCTCGGACTCGTGCGCGCGGCCGAGGCGTTGGGGTACGACTCGGTGTGGACCTCGGAGTCCTGGGGCAGCGACGCCTTCACCCCGCTGACCTGGTTCGCCGCGCACACCAGCCGGATCCGGCTGGGGACCGCCATCGCGCAGATGGCGGCCCGCTCCCCCACCACGACCGCGATGCACGCGCTCACCCTGGACCACCTCTCCGGGGGCCGGATGATGCTGGGCCTCGGCCTGTCGGGGCCGCAGGTGGTGGAGGGCTGGTACGGGCGCCCGTTCCCCCGCTCCCCGCTGACGGCGACCCGGGAGTACGTCGACGTCGTCCGCCAGGTCCTGCGGCGTGAGGGGCCCGTGGAGTCCGCCGGACGCTTCCACGCGCTCCCCTACCGGGGCGAGGACGGGACCGGGCTCGGCAAGGCCCTGAAGCCGATCACCCACCCGCTCCGCGCGGACCTGCCGGTCCTGTTGGGCGCCGAGGGGCCGAAGAACATCGCGCAGACGGTGCGGATCGCGGACGGCTGGCTGCCGCTGTACTGGTCGCCGGCGCGGACCGACGTCTACGAGGCGGCGTTGGCCGGGCGCGGGGACGGCTTCATGGTCGCGCCGATGGCCCGGGCGCAGCTCTGCGACGACGTCGCCGAGGGGCTGCTGCCGGTCAAGGCCATGCTCGGCTTCTACATCGGCGGCATGGGCCACCGCACCCGCAACTTCCACGCCGATCTGATGGCGCGCATGGGGTACGAGGACGCGGCCCGCCGCGTCCAGGAGCTGTTCGCGCAGGGGCGGCGGGAGGAGGCGGTGCTCGCGGTGCCGGACGCGTTCGCCGACGAGATCTCGCTCGTCGGGCCGCGCGGGCGGATCGCCGAGCGCCTCCAGGAGTGGCGCGGGGGCCCGGTGACGGATCTGCTCCTGCTCTCCCCGGACCCGGCCACCCTGCGCACGCTGGCGGAGCTGAACTCCTAGAAAGCTAACTGCCCTTGGTGAGTTCGGAGGTGGAGGGCACCTTGTCCTCGACGGGTGCGCCCGCGTCGTTGCCCGCGCTCTTGACCTTGTTGATGATGTCGTCGAAGGACGAGGAGACCGCGTCGGTGCCGTCGCCCTTGCGGAGCTTGGCCGGCAGGTCCTTGAGCGCGTCGATGCCGGAGGTGAGCGGGGCGATCGCCTTGGCGAGGGCGGGGTCGCCCTCGGCGTTCTTCTTGGCGGCCTTCAGCCGGTTGTAGGTCAGCGCGCCCGCGAGCCCCGCTTTGACCAGTGCGAACTTGCGGCCGTCCGCGCCCTTCTTGAACTTCCCGGCCTTCCACGGCTTGACGATCCACTGGTAGGTGGCGCCGGCCGCGATGCCCGCGTTGGCCACGAAGCGGGTTTTGGCGAGCTTCTGCCGCTCGGCCGTGGAGGAGGTGCTGGGGTTCGCCGTCGTGTCCTTGTCGTCACCGCCGCAGGCGGTGGTGCCGGCCAGCAGGGAGCCGCACAGGAGCACGGCCACGAGCAGGCGGCGCACGGGAAGGGGGGAGCTGGGCACCACGGGTTACCTCCGGGCCGTTGGCTGCACTGCTGGCAGCCTCACCCGGTCCCGGTCACCGCGCCACCCGGGCACGCCCGTCCGTGTCGGCGTCCCGCGCCGTGGTTTTCGCGCGGGATTCGGGGACATCTGGACTTCATGTCTGTGAATCGGAGAGGCTCAAGCGCAGGCCGGGTTGTCATGATCATTGCAGACATCCTGGCCGTCATCCTCGTCCTGTGGATCCTGATGTATCTGCTGGACGCGAACCGGGGCAACGACCTGGTCCAGTGGGTCCACGAGGCGGCGAACTGGCTCGCCGGCTGGTCGCACGACCTGTTCACCTTCGACGCCGCGTGGGCGCGCGTGGTCGCGGGCTACGGCCTCGCCGCGGTCGTCTACCTGGCGATCGGCCACTTCGTGGCGAACCAGCTGCGTCGCCACTGACCGCCTCCGCCGCTGTCCCGGGTCCCTGCGCCGGTCAGGGACAGCAGTCCGGGTCCACCCCCGACGGCAGCAGCTCGCCGCCGAACACCTGGCAGGTCGCTTCGTCCCCGCCGAGCGCCGCCACGGCGAGCAGTACGGACCCCGCGGTCCACGTCGTGAGCTCCTCGGGCCATACGGACCGGTCCTCGAAGACGTAACCGGTCCAGTACAGGCCGGTCCGCGGGTCGCGCAGGTGCTGGATGTCCTGAAGAATCGTCAGCGCACGGTCGGACTCGCCCGTCGCCCACAGGGCGAGGGCGAGTTCGGCGCTCTCCCCGCCGGTCACCCAGGGGTTCGGCACGACGCAGCGCACCCCGAGCCCGGGCACCACGAACCGCTCCCACTCCGCCTCGATCCGCGCCTTCGCCTCGGCTCCGCGCAGCGCGCCGCCGAGCACGGGGTAGTACCAGTCCATCGAGTAGCGATCCTTGTCGAGGAACCGCTCGGGATGGCGGCGGATCGCGTGCCGCAGCGCACCGAGCGCCAACTCCCAGTCGGGCTGCGGCTCTTCGCGCTGTTCGGCGATGGCGAGCGCGCACCTGAGGGCGTGGTGGATCGACGAACTGCCGGTCAGCAGCGCGTCGCTCACCGCGCTCCCGTCGGCGTCGCGCTTCCAGCCGATCTGGCCGCCGGGCTGCTGGAGCCGCAGGACGAACTCGATCGCCGCGTACACGACCGGCCACATGCGGTCCAGGAAGGCGTCGTCACCGGTGGAGAGGTAGTGGTGCCAGACGCCGACGGCCACGTACGCGACGAAGTTGGTCTCGCGGCCGCGGTCGGTGACGTCGTCGGGGTCGCCGTCGTGGTAGGCGGCGTACCAGGAACCGTCGTCGTTCTGGTGCCGGGCGAGCCAGTCGTAGGCGCGCGCCGCGGCCTCGTGCTCGCCGGCCACGTCGAGTGCCATGGCGGTCTCGGTGTGGTCCCACGGGTCGAGGTGGTGGCGGCGGAACCACGGGATGGCGCCGTCCGGGCGCTGCACGGCGAGCAGCCCGCGCACCGTGTGCGCGACCTGATCGGCCGTCAGGACGCCGTCGAGGACGAGGAGTTCGGTCCGCTCGGGACTGCTCACGCAGCGGCCCCGCTGTCCTTCGTGGGCAGGTGCGGCTTGGTGGCGTAGGCGACGAAGCTCTTGCCGACGACCGGGTTGAGCAGCTGCTCGGCGACCCGGGTCAGGGCGGGCTTCTTCATGATGTCCCAGACCAGGAGCTTGTGGTACGCCTTCACCGGCAGCGCCTTGTCGTTGTCGACGCCGAACGCGCACTTGAGCCACCAGTACGGGGCGTGCAGGGCGTGCGCGTGGTGGGTGCCGTACGGCTTGAGGCCCGCTTCGCGCATCCGGCCGAGCAGTTCGTCGGCCTTGTAGATCCGGATGTGACCGCCCTCGACCTCGTGGTACTCGTCGGACAGCGCCCAGCAGACCTTCTCGGGGCCGTAGCGCGGGACGGTGACGGCGATGCGGCCGCCGGGCTTGAGGACGCGCACCATCTCGGCGAGCACGCCCTTGTCGTCGGGGATGTGCTCCATCACTTCGCTGATGATGACGACGTCGAACGACTCGTCGGGGAAGGGCAGGTGGAGCGCGTCGCCCTCCATCGCGGTGGCGGACGCACCGGCCGGGGCCTCGCCGGCCTCCTTCATGGCGGCGAACCACTTGGCGACCTCGGCGATTTCCTGCGCGTTCTGGTCGAGCGCGACGACCTGCGCCCCGCGCCGGTAGCACTCGAAGGCGTGCCGGCCGGCTCCGCACCCGAGGTCGAGGACGCGATCACCCGCGGCGAGCGGGAAGCGGGTGAAGTCGACGGTCAGCACGTGGCCCTGCTTTCCTGAGGAGTTTCCTGGGTCGGTCGTACGGAGGCGGTGGGGGCGGCGTCGATGGCCGCGCGGTACAGCTCGGCCGTGCCCTGGGCGGCCCGCGCCCACGTGAAGCGGGCCAGGACCCGGGCGCGGCCCGCGGCGCCGAGGCGGGCACGCAGGGGCTCGTCGCCGAGGAGCCGGACCAGGGCGGCGGCCAGCGCGCCCGCGTCGCCGGGCGGCACGGCGAGGCAGGTCTCACCGTCGGGGCCCGCGACCTCGGGGATGGCGCCGCCGGTGGTGGCGACGAGCGGGGTGCCGGTGGCCATGGCCTCGGCGGCGGGCAGCGAGAAGCCTTCGTAGAGCGAGGGCACGCACGCGACCTGCGCGGAGCGCACGAGGTCCACCAGTTCCCGGTCGCTGATGCCCTTGACGAACTGGACGGCGCCGTCGAGCCCGTACCGCTCGATGGCCTGGGCGACGGGCCCGTCCTCGGCGCGCTTGCCGACGACGACGAGGTGCGCCCCGGGGTGCTCGGCGCGCGCCTTGGCGAGCGCCTCGACGAGGAAGACGAGCCCCTTGAGCGGGACGTCGGCGCTGGAGGTCGTCACGATCCTGCCGGGCACCACGGGCACGGCGGGGTCCGGCGAGAAGAGGTCGGTGTCGGCGCCGATGTGGACGACGTCGATGCGGCTGCGCGGGACGCCGAGGTGCTGGACGATCTCCTCGCGGGAGGTGCCGGAGACGGTGAGCACGGACGGCAGGCGGCGGGCGACGCGCTTCTGCATGCGGGTGAACGCGTACCAGCGGCGCACCGACATCCGCCGCCGCCGGGTCGCCGCGGCGTCCAGCTCCAGCTGCCGGTCGACGGTGATCGGGTGGTGGATGGTGGTGACCAGCGGGGCGCCGAGGGCGGCGGGGCCGCCGAGCAGGCCGTAGCCGAGGGTCTGGTTGTCGTGCACGACGTCGAACTCGCCGCGGCGGGCACGCAGATGGCGCCGGGCGCGCAGGGAGAACGTCAGGGGTTCGGGGAAGCCGCCGGTCCACATGGTGGCGACCTCGGCGGCGTCGATCCAGTCCCGGTACTCGCCGCGCTCCGGGGTGCGGAAGGGGTCGGGGCTGCGGTACAGGTCGAGGCTGGGCAGCTCGGTGAGGGTGAGCCCGTCGAGCCCCGGGCCCTCGTCCAGGACGGGGTAGGGCTGCGCCCCGATCACCTCGACCCGGTGCCCGAGCCGGGCCAGCTCACGGGAGAGGTGGCGCACATACACGCCCTGGCCCCCGCAGAACGGGTTGCCCTTGTACGTGAGGAGCGCGATGCGCAACGACTCCGCGGTCACTCCAGGCCACCCTTCTCCCTGCTTGCCCGTGGACACTGGACACTACGTGGGGACGCTAATCTAGAACAAGTTTCAGACTTGATCGTTCAATGAGCACCGAATCTACCGGCAGGTAGCCAGGCTGTGACCGGCGGACCGGGTGATTCACGCCACGGCCGGGACCAGGGGAGACGGAAGCGAACTGATGACAGCTCCGGACGCCAGAAGCTCCGCGCAAGGTGCCCCCGCGCTCACCGAGCGGCAGGAGGCGCGGCGCCGCCGCATCCTGCACACGACCGCCCAGCTGGCGTCCCGCGGGGGCTTCGACGCGGTGCAGATGCGCGAGGTCGCGGAGGACTCGCGGGTCGCGCTCGGCACGCTGTACCGCTACTTCCCGAGCAAGGTCCATCTGCTGGTCGCGACCATGCAGGACCAGCTCCAGCACATGCACACCACCGTCCGCAAACGGCCGCCGTCCTCCGACTCCCCCGCCGAGCGGGTCGCCGAGACGCTGATGCGGGCCTTCCGCGCGCTCCAGCGCGAACCGCACCTGGCCGACGCCATGGTCCGCGCCCTCACCTTCGCCGACCGCAGCGTCAGCCCGGAGGTCGACCAGGTCTCCCGGCAGACCACGGCGATCATCCTGGACGCGATGGAGCTGGACGACCCGACGCCCGCGCAGCTCTCGGCCGTCCGGGTCATCGAGCACACCTGGCACTCGGCGCTCATCACCTGGCTCTCCGGCCGGGCCTCCATCGCCCAGGTGAAGATCGACATCGAGACCGTGTGCCGGCTCATCGACCTGACCGATCCCGGCCAGGACTGACCCCCCGGTAGCCGTTGGCCAGTTCTGTGCAGCCATACCGGGGAACCCGCCGGTTGAATTGCTGACACGCGCTTGAACGAGGCGACCGCGAGCCGACGGTCGTGAGGGGGGCAGACGTGACCCGGGTACTTCTTGTGCACGATTCGTGTCTGATGCGTTCGGCCCTGGCCGAACAACTGGCGAAGGAACCGGACCTGGAGGTGGACCACGCGCCGTGGCGCAGTGCGCCCGGCAAGGCGGGCTCGCTGAGACCGCAGATCTGCGTCGCCGACCTGGACTGCGAGATGCCGTACGGCATACCGCCGCTGACCGAACTGAGGTGCTCACTCGTGGTGCTGGCCAGTACGAGCAGACCCGGCCTCCTGCGCCGGGCCGTGGAGGCGCAGGCGATGGGGTACGTGGACAAGGACGGGCCCGTCGAGCGGCTCCTGCTCGGCATCCGGCAGGTGGCGAAGGGACAGCGGTTCGTCGACGACTCACTGGGCTTTGGCTTCCTGAAAGCCTCTCAGAATCCGCTGACCTTACGGGAGTTAGGTGTGCTGTCGCTCGCCGCCGGGGGCGCTTCGATCCCGGAGATCGCCCGCAGCCTGCACCTGTCCAACGGCACGGTGCGCAACTACATGGCCGCCATCACCCGCAAGATCGGCGCCCGCAACAGGATCGACGCCATACGGATCTCCCAGGGTGAGGGCTGGCTGTGACCGGCCGGCCGCGTCCCACGCCCCGGCCAGGTCGCGGTAGAGCGAGGACCGTACGAGCAGCTCCTCGTGCCCGCCGCAGGCGGTGCGCGGCCCGTCCATGACGAGGATCTGTCCGGCCCGGCGCGCGGAGCTCATCCGGTGGGCGACGACCACCAGGGTGCCGCCGGGCCGGGCGGCGAACGCCCGCTCGGCGCGCTCCTCCGCCACCGGGTCGAGGTGGCAGGTGGCCTCGTCGAGCAGGGCGAGCGGGGCGGGCGAGAGGTAGGCGCGGGTCAGGGCGATCAGCTGCCGCTCGCCCGCGGAGAGCGCCGCCGGGTCGAGCCGGGCGTCTGGCCCGCCGAGGCGCGTGAGCAGCGCGTCGAGGCCGATCGCGGCGGCGGCGCGGGCGAGTTCGCCGTCGGGGACCGGGTCCGGACGCAGGCAGCCGAGGTTCTCGCGCAGGGTGCCGCTGAAGACGTACGCCTCCTGCGGGATCAGCACGCGCCGCGCGGCCGCGCCGGGGGCGCGGGCGGGTCGGCCGCAGACCCGGATCTCGCCGGAGCCAGGAATCAGCAGCCCCGCGGCGAGCCCCGCCAGGGTGGATTTGCCGATGCCGCTGGGGCCGACCACGGCGAGGTGGCCGCCCTGGGGGACGGTCAGCGCGAGGCCGTCGAGGACCGGCTCGGCCCCCGGACCGTAGGCGAAAGTCAGCGCGGTCACCTCCAGCGCGGGTGCCGGAGGGGATACGGGGCTCGCCGTCAATGTGGCCTTTTCGGCCGTTCTTGGCGCCGGTGCGCCAGGCAGTTCCGCCGTCCGGCGCTCCGGGGCCGGTTCCGCCGTCAGCCGGCGCAGGACCACCACGAGGCGCGAGCCGCCCGCGCCGAGGCCGTGGACCAGGTTCTGCAGGGCGGGCAGCAGGGACTGGCCGACGTAGGCGAGGGCGCCGACCAGGGCGCCCGGGCTCACCCCGCGGTCCAGGGTCCAGGGCGCGGTCACCAGGAGCAGCAGCAGCGGGAGCTGGCCGCCGATGCCGAGGGCGAGCACCCGGGGCACCCCCCACCACGCGAGGGTCCGGGCCGTCCGGTACTCGCGGTCGATCAGCGTGCCGGCGGCGCGGGCGGTCGGCTCCTCGGCGCCGGCCGCGGTGACGTCCCGGAGCCCGGCGCAGACCGTGGTGAGGCGGGCCGAGACCGTCTCGTCGGCGATCAGGAACGCCTCCTGCCCGCGGGCGAGCGGGCGCAGCGTGCCGAGGAAGAGGGCGACACCGGCGACGAGCGGCGGCGCGACCACGAGCAGCAGCACCGGAGCCAGCGAGAAGAGGCCGATCAGGGCGCCGGCCGCGGTGAACACGAAGGCGCGCGAGACCATGACGAGCCCGGCGAAGGTGTCACGGGCGATCTCCACCTGCTGGGTGAGCCGGGAGACCGCGGCCCCGTCGCCGGCCCGTACGCCGCGCTCGACGACCCGGCGCACGAGGAGGTCGCGCAGCGGTTCGACGAGCCCGGCCACGGCGCCGTAGACCCGGGCGGTGCCGAGCGCGCCGGCGCCGACGCCGAGCACGGCCACGCCGAGCCAGAGCAGGCCGGTCCCCTGGCGCCCGGCCAGGAACCCGTCGTCGAGGGCGCGGGCGAGGGCCTGCCCGAGCAGGAACGTCTGCCCGGTCTCCAGGACCGACCAGCCGATGAGCCGGGCGACGGTGGTGCGGCGGCGCAGCAGGAAGCGCAGTCCTCTTCGGTACGTGCCGGGCCGCGGCGGGGTGGCGGTCACGCCGCCCCACCGGCCTCGCCGCGCGCTCCCGAGCGGCCGGCGCCACCGGCCGGGTCACTGTCGCTGTCGGTGGCGGCGTCGGTGGCGGTGTCGGTGTCGGTGTCGGTGGCGGTATCGGTGGCGAACACCGCTCGGTAGGCCGGGTCGCGCCAGAGGCGTTCGTGGGGGGCGAGGGCGCGGACGCGGCCCGCGTCGAGCCAGGCCACGGCGGAGGCGCGAGCCGCGGTCGTGGCGCGGTGGGCGACGACGAGCCGGGTGGTGCCGGGGGCGTGCCGCAGGAGCGCGGCGGCGATCTCCCGTTCGGTGATCATGTCGAGGCTGGAGAGCGCGTCGTCCAGGACGAGCAGCCGACCGCCGTGCGCGAACGCCCGGGCCAGGCCCAGACGTTGCACCTCCCCGCCGGACAGCGGCGCGTCCGCGCAGGCGGTGGCGTATCCGGCGGGCAGGCGGCGGACGAAGCCGTCGGCGTGGGCGGCCCGGGCGGCGCGCACGGTCCGGTCGTCGCCCGGCGCCGGCGGGCGCGGGCCGAGGGCGATGGTGTCGGCCAGGGTGTCGCCCAGCAGCGTGGGCCGCTCGAAGGCGTACCCGACGGCCGCGCGCAGTTCGGCGCGGGTCAGGTCGGGCAGCGGGGTGCCGTCGAGGAGCACGGTGCCCTCGTCCGGGTCGGTGAGCCGTCCGGCGAGCGCGGCGAGCAGCGACTTGCCCGCCCCGGAGGCGCCGACGACGGCGAGCGTCTCCCCGGCGGGGACGGTCAGGTCGACGGCGTCGAGGACGGTGCGGCCGTCGTGGCGCGCGGTGACGCCGCGGAACTCCAGCCGGCCGCCCTCGCGGGCGAGCGGAGTGGTCCCGTAGCCGGGCGCCGGTACGGCCAGGACGTCGGCGAGGCGCTGTCCCGCGGCCCGCGTGCGCACCAGGGCGGAGAGGTCGCCGACGAGCATGCCGACCCCGGTGGCGAGGACGGCGTAGCGCGAGGAGGCGAGCAGTTCGCCGACGGTCAGGCGGCCGTGGAGCAGGAGCAGGCCCGCCGTCGCGATCACCGCGATCTGCAGCAGCGGCGCGAGGGTCACCGCGCCCGCGCTGGCCCGGCCCTGCACCCGCCACAGCCGCAGGCCCTGGTGGCCGAGGCGGGGCAGCGGTTCGAGGACCCGCGCCGTCTCCCGGTCGGCGATGCCCGCGGCGGCGATGGTGCGGGCCCCGCCGATCGCCTCGGTGAGCCGGGTCGCGATCTCGCCCTGCTCCTTGAGGTAGGCGGAGACGCAGTCGGAAGAGGCGCGGGCGAAGGCGCGCAGCAGCAGGGCGAGGGCCGGCGCCCCGGCGACGAAGGCGGCGACGAGCCAGAGGTCGGTGAGGGCGAGCGCGGCGATCGCGCCGACGGGCAGGACGAAGGTGGCGGCGAAGGCGGCCACGGTCGCGGGGGCGGGTCCGGCCTGCGCGGTGCCCCCGACGAGCCGCGCGACGAGGTCGCCCGCGGGGAACCGGGCGGTGGCCCGGGGTCCGGTGGCGAGGACGTGCCCGAGCAGGCGGTGGCGCAGCCAGGCCGTGGTGCGGGCGCCGGTGGTGCCGGTGAGCACGGACTCGCAGGAGTCGAGGAGGGTGAGGCCGCCGAGCAGGACGGCGCAGCGCAGCAGCCAGGTGCCGGCGTCGCCGCCGGACGCGGCGCCGGCCGCGGCGGAGTCCGCGGCGAACAGGGCGTCCAGGGTCCGCCCGAGGACGTACGGCAGGAGCAGGCCGGCGCCCGCGGAGACGACGGTGAGCAGGCACAGGGCCACGCACCGGCCGGCGCTGTGGCGGGTCGCGGCGCGCAGCAGGGCGTCGCCCGAGGTGCCGTCCGGCGTCTGCACTGGCGTCTTCACGGAGCCTCGCATCCGGGGTCGCGTCCAGGGGGCGGGGGGTGGGAACGGGGACGGGGCCGCCCGCAGTGGGGCGGCCCCGCCGTCATCCGTGCGCGGGCCTCAGCGGTGTCTGCAGGCCCTCAGCGGCGGACGTTCGGTCACAGGCACAGGATCGTGCTGTTGGAGCTGTGCTTGTCACAGAGCAGCAGGCTCACGTTGCTGCCCTCGCCGCCGCCGCCACCGCCACCGCCGGTGGTCTCGTCGGCTTCCATGCTCTGCAGGTCGAGAAGTGCCATGGTTTTTCCCTTTCGTCGACGTTCATTCCTGTGGGGACGGGTGGTGCGGTTGTGTCACGACTCCGAACGTGCCGGAACCGGTCTCAGGGCTGCCGCAGGGGCGGCAGGAAGGGCAGATGAGCGCCGCGGCCGGGGTCCAGGGCCGCGCTGAGCGCGAGCAGGCAGCCGGCGGTGCCGGTGCCGAGGTCCATGGACAGGCGCATCATCTGGTGTCCGGGGAAGGCGAGGTGGCCCTGGTAGCGCATCGACAGCCAGGACAGCGCGTCGATCTGCCCGGCGAGCGGCGCGCCGGCGGCGCCGGGCGTGGTGGTGCGGGCCAGGTGCAGGATCATGCCGGCGCGGCCTTCGAACAGGCCGGGCTGGACGTAGAAGCGGGAGGTCGCGGCGGTGAGGACGGCCGCGCGCAGCTCCTCGGCGGACCGGTCGCCCAGCTCCGCGTCCGGGGCGGCTTGCAGGTAGTCGTCGAGGACCATACCGACTCCGGCGCTGCCGTCCCCGAGGTAGGGCATGGTGCGCCAGCCCTCGTCGACGTGGAGGCCGCCGTCGGAGGAGGTGCGGCACCGGTCCAGGTCGAGCGTCAGCGCGTCACCGGCGAGCCGCAGGCAGTCCGCGCCGCCCGTCTGCTCGTAGCGGCGCAGCAGGAAGAGGGCGGGCCCGCTCAGGCCGCGCATCAGTCCGGCGCGCCGTTTCGAGGTGGGCACCCGGTCCGTGGCGCCCACCTCCACGATCCGGTCGGCGACGAGCCGGGTGGCTTCCGCGGCGCGGTCGGCGAGGGTGCTCTCGCCGGTGGTGCGGGCGAGGTGGTCGAGGACGAGGCCGACCCCGGCGAGTCCGCTGTGCAGGCCGACCGCGAGCCGTTGCCACTTCTCGCTCAGCAGCCGCTCGGTCAGGTCGAGGGCGCGCTGGCGGTGCCCGAGCCGGTCGAGGACGTAGGCGACGCCGGCGATGCCGTCGTAGAGGCCGAGCGCGGTGCCGGGCGGCACCGGGTCGGTGTGGTCCAACAGCCAGCGCTCGCCCTGTTCGTAGCGGTCGGCGCCGGTCTCGGTGAGGGCGTGCAGGACGCCGGCCGCGCCGTAGGCGAGGCCGAGGCCGCCGCCGGTGGCGAACTGGACGACGTCGCCGGGGAAGAGCCGGTCGTCGCGGTCCGGGGTGGCCGAGGCGAGGATGCCGGCGACCATGGAGTCGCGGCTGCGCGGCCAGTCGCCGGGCTCGGCGGGGCGCGTGGCGCCGCTCGCGTTCCGGGTGCCGGTCGGCCGGGCGGTGGCGTCGCGGGTGATCTCGGCGACCGCCTCGTCCAGGAACTGCCGGGGCACGGTGGGGAATTCGTCCGCGATGATGTCGGCCAGGTGGGCGGCCTTGGCCCGGTCGACGACGAACAGGGTCGTCACGGGCAGGAACATGGCGATCCGCAGGCAGGCGAGGGCGTAGCGGTCGATGTCGGTGCCGGTGCGGTCCAGCGGCGCCCAGAAGCCCGGGTGGGCCAGCATCTGGCTGCCGTTCTCCTCGACCCGGGTGGCCGCCTCGAAGTCGATGAGGGTGACGCTCTGTTCGTCGGGGGCGACCATGATGTTGAACAGGTGCAGGTCGTTGAAGACGATGCCGCGTTCGTGGACGGCGGCCACGGCCTTCTCGACGGCGTCGTTGATCCGCAGCACCCAGGCCGCGTAGTCGGCGACCGCGGCCGGGTCGGGGGCGGGCGAGAGCAGCGGGTGGCGCTCGGCGAAGAACGCGTTCAGGGGGCGTCCCTCGACGTGGTCCATGACGAGGAAGCGGTGGTCGCCGACGAGGAACCAGTCGCGCACCTCGGGGGCGACGCCGAGCCCCGACAGCCGTTCCAGGGCGGCCTTCTCGCGCTCCAGGCGGGCGATGGCGTCGCCCCCGTCGGCGGCGAGCCCGGCGTGCGGGCGGCCTTCCTTGAGGACGACCTTGCGGCCGTCGCGGCTGTCCGTCGCCCGGTAGACGCCGCCGCCGTTGGAGAAGTGCAGGGCCTTCTCGAAGCGGTAGGGCAGGTCGGTGACGGTGGTGGCGTTACGGGCGTCGACGTGCGGTTTGAGGAACGCGGGCAGGGGCACCCAGTCGGGGACCTGGAAGGACGGTTCCCGGTTGTCGGGCACGAGGCGGCCCGCGCCGTCCTCGATGGCGCTGACGAGCGTCCCGCGTTCGTTCACCACCATGCGGCGGGAAAAGGCGCCGTAGCGCACATAGAGGGGGCCTTCGCCGATACGCAGGTCGGTGAGAATATACGGTCCTTCGCCGCCGCGCAGGAGTTCTCCGAGTTCTTCCAGGATCAGCTGACATCGTTCGTCGTCGGCCGGATAGATGGTGACGAACTTTCCACTGGTGTCACGGCCGGCGTATTTCGCGTTCCGCAAGTGAAGAACGTGCGGGGCGGGAACGAATTTGAACGGAATGCCGCGTGGCACGCAGTAGTCCCAGACGGTCGCGGCGGTCTGCTCGGCGGCGGTCCTGGTGGCCGACACGTGGATCTTCCAGCCCTGGGCGGGGCCCTGGCGGGGGGTGCCGTCGGACTCCAGCGGGGTCAGGCTGAGCCACTCCCCGTTGTTGTCGGCGCGCCAGCCGTCGGGTATCTCCCTGCGGGCCGTCTCGAACTCGGGCAGGGGCCGTGCTTTTCCGTCGGCGGAGAGCCGCTCCGGGGTCTCGTAGAAATGGGGATCCGCAAGGGCGTAGACCTCGTACCGTTTGTCCATGACGTAGGTCGCCCTCCTTGGCATCCCGTGGTCGGCCGGAATGAGATTCGCATGGCGCCGAGGAGGGCGGACAGTCACATCTGTCATCAGTAAGCAGTGCGGAACTCACGAGGAAAGTAATGTTCGGCTTGTTCGAGTTTGCGCTTTCTACGGCTGAGCACCCGGTTTTTCGCGCGGGGTCATTCCCCGGGCGGGAAGACGGGCTCGCCGCTGCCGGCCAGGGTGATCACGACGGCCTCGACGGGACAGCCCTCGGCCGCGGCCAGGACTCGCTCGTCGGCGTCCGTCTCGGCCTGCTCGGGGTGGGACTGCCGGGCCGCGTCCAGGCGGAACGCCCCGGGCGCGTGGTGCAGGCACGTCGCCGAGCCGATGCACACGCCCCGGTCCACCTCCACATGCCACCGGTCGGCCATGCTCAGCCCTCCTCGGGTGCGTAGCCGGCGGGCAGGTGGATCATCTTGTGCTCCAGGTAGGCGCTGTAGCCCTCGGGCCCGAACTCCCGTCCGAGGCCGCTGTTCTTGTAGCCGCCGAAGGGGCCGAGCATGTCGAGGCTGAAGGTGTTGACGTTGTAGGTGCCGGTGCGCACCTGCCGGGCGAGGTCGACGCCGTGCGCCACGTCGGCGGTCCAGACGCTGCCGCTGAGCCCGTAGTCGGAGTCGTTGGCGATCTCGACGGCCTCGCGCTCGTCGTCGTAGGGCAGCAGGCAGACGACCGGGCCGAAGATCTCCTCGCGGGCGACGCGCATGCCGTTGTGGACGTCGCCGAAGAGGGTCGGCTGGACGTACCAGCCGTGTTCGAGCCCGGCCGTGGCGGGGGCGCCGCCGCCGGTGAGGACCTTCGCGCCCTCCTCCTGGCCGAGGCGGATGTAGTCGAGGCTGCGCTGCTGCTGGCGGCGGGCGACGAGCGGGCCGACCTGGGTGGCGGGGTCGAGCGGGTCGCCGACGACCAGGGCGGCGGCGGCCTGCGTGAAGGCCTCGGCGAACTCGTCGTAGCGGGAGCGGGGCAGCAGGATGCGGGTCTGGGCGACGCAGGCCTGCCCGTTGTTCATCCAGGCGGCGGGGACGACGCCCGCGACCGTCGACCCCACGTCGGCGTCGGGCAGTACGACGGCCGCCGACTTGCCGCCCAACTCCAGTGTCACGCGGGTCAGGTGACGGGCCGCCACCTCCATCACGCGCTTGCCGGCCGCGACGGAGCCGGTGAAGGAGATCTTGTCGATGCCCGGGTGCCCGACCAGGTACTCGCTCACCTCGCGGTCGGCGGGCAGGATCGAGAGCACGCCCTCGGGCAGCCCGGCCTCCTGGGCGATCTCCCCCAGGATGTACGCGTCGAGCGGCGACTCCGGCGACGGCTTGAGGACGACGGAGCAGCCGGCGAGCAGGGCGGGCGCGAGCTTGGCGGCGGCCACGAACTGCGGCACGTTCCACGGCACGACGGCCGCGACGACCCCCACCGGCTCCCGGCGCACCAGCAGCCGGCCGAGGGCGCCGTCGCGGGTCTCCTCGTACGTGAAGCCGCGCGCGACGCCGATCGCGCAGTCCCAGACCATCATCGCGCCGAGCGCCTGGGCCAGGACCGACCAGGAGTAGGGGGAGCCGTTCTGCCGCGAGATGATCCGCGCGATCTCCTCGTGGCGCACCGCGAGGGCGTCCTTGATCCGGGTGACGACGGCGATCCGTTCCTCGAGCGCCGACCGCGGCCAGGGCCCGTCGTCGAAGGCGCGGCGCGCGAGGGCGACGGCGCGGTCCACGTCGGCGGGTACGGCGTGCGGCACCCGTCCGAAGACCTCGCCGGTGTGCGGGGAGACCACCTCGATGACGTCCTTGCCGAGGGGGTCGGTCAACTCCCCGCCGATGAACAGCTGTCCGTGTTCCACGAGCTCGGTCATGGCGACTTCCGCTTCCGTGAGGCGTGCCGCGTACGGTTTCTGACGGCGTATCAGAACTGATACCAGTTCTAGTTGTGTTGCGGAAGGGTGGCGGCGGGCGCGGAGAAGGTCGACCCGGGCGACCATCGGAACGGGTTCTACCTGGTCCATTACAGTGACCGGAGTCCGGCGCGTGCGAGTGGCGCCCTTGGCGGCGGAGAGGCGGCCCCGATGACCGGGACGACAGGCACGGCAGGCACGGCAGGCACGGCAGGCACGGCAGGCACGACGCGGGTCACCGACCACGGCGGAGGCGTGCACAGCATCCGCGTGCCGATCCCCGACAACCCCCTCGGCCACACCCTCATCCACCTCCTGGACACCGACGCGGGCCCGGTCCTCATCGACACCGGCTGGGACGACCCGGCCTCCTGGGCCGCCCTCACCGCGGGCCTCACCGCGTGCGGCACGGCGGTCACCGACCTGACCGGTGTCCTCATCACCCACCACCACCCCGACCACCACGGCCTCTCCGCGAAGGTGCGCGAGGCGTCCGGCGCGTGGATCGCGATGCACGAGGCGGACGCCGCGGTGGTCCGCCGCACCCGCGAGAACCCGCCCTCGCGCTGGTACGCGTACATGGCCGCCAAGCTCCGCGCGGCCGGAGCCCCCGACGAGCACGTCGCGCCGCTGCTCGCCGCCGCCGCAGAGGGCCGCCCGCGCCGGCTGCCCGGACTCGACCCGGCCCTGCCCGACCGGGCCATCACCCCCGGCGACCTGCTCGACCTGCCCGGCCGCCGGCTGCGCGCGATCTGGACCCCGGGCCACACCCCGGGCCACGTCTGCCTGCACCTGGAGGAGGCCCACCCGGCGGGCCTGCCCGGCAGCGGCCGCCTCTTCTCCGGCGACCACGTGCTGCCCGGCATCACCCCGCACATCGGGCTCTACGAGGACCCGGCACTCGGCGAGGGCTCCACCGACCCGCTCGGCGACTACCTCGACTCCCTGGAGCGCGTCGGCCGCCTCGCCCCCGCCGAGGTGCTCCCCGCCCACCAGCACCCCTTCACCGACGCCGGCGCCCGCGTCCGGGAGCTGCTCGACCACCACGAGTCCCGCCTCACCGACCTGCGTGCCCTGCTCGCCGCCCCGCTCACCCCCTGGCAGCTCGCCGAGCGCATGGAGTGGAACCGCCCCTGGGCCGACATCCCCTACGGATCACGGAACATCGCCGTCTCCGAGGCGGAGGCCCACCTGCGCCGGCTGGTGAAGCTGGGGCGGGCGGAGGCGGTGCCGGGCGGCGATCCCGTGACGTATGTGGCAACGCCCTGACCAGGACGGAGCTTTGCCCCGCCGAGATGGTCGGGGCGGGCCGGCAGGCGTAGGGTCTGGCTCTCAAGGGCTCAGCTGAGCTGGAATGACAAGGGGGCGGCCGTCAATGGCGCCGGACGAGGCTGTGGTCGGCTGTACGGGGGAGCTCGTCGTCGGCACACGGGGGGCCGCCGGGCCGGGCGAGGTGCTGGTGCGGGTCAGGGGCGGCACGGAGACGTTCATCGCGTACTCCGACCATCCGCTGGCGCGGGGCGCGACCGTGCTGGTCGTGGACTCCCTCGGGCACCGGCAGGTCTCCGTCATGGCCTGGGGCGATCCTCTGCTCGGCGACGACGGTGACGGCGCCGCCCGCTAAGGAGACATCAGGGATGTTCGGATATCGCGTTCCCGCACCCGACGAGGCGATGCTGATCTCGGGCGGCAGGCGGGGACTTGGGGGAGCGCCGTTCCGTGTCGTCACCGGGCACGGGAAGTTCGTGCTGCCGGTGTTCCGCAAGACCCGCTTCCTCTCGCTCGCCATGAGCGAGGCGGAGGTGGTGGAGAAGTGCGTGACCCGCCAGGGCATCGCCCTGACCGTGCGCGCCGTCATCGCGTTCAAGGTCGGCAACGATGACGAGTCGATCGTCAACGCCGGCCAGCGGTTCCTCTCCGACCAGGACCAGATGTCCGTCCTGACCGGGCGGATCTTCGCCGGCCACCTGCGCTCCATCATCGGCTCGATGACCGTCGAGGAGATCGTCACCGAGCGGCAGAAGCTGGCCACCGAGGTGCTGGACACCTCGAAGGCGGAGATGGCCAAGATCGGCCTGCACGTCGACTCGCTGCAGATCCAGTCCATCGACGACGGCAACACCGGGTACATCGAGGCGATGTCCCGGCCGCACAAGGCCAACATCCAGCGGGCCGCGCAGATCGCCCAGGCCCAGGCGACGCAGGCGTCCACGGAGGCGGAGCAGGCGGCCGCCCGCAAGCAGGCCGAGTTCGCGCGCCAGACCGCGATCGTGCAGGCCGAGTACAGCGCGGAGGTGGACCGCGCCAAGGCCCAGGCCGAGCAGGCCGGTCCGCTGGCGCTGGCCCGCGCCCAGCAGGAGGTGCTCGCGGCCCAGACGGAACTGGCGCTCAAGCAGGCCGAGTTGCGTGAGAAGCAGCTCATCGCGGAGATCGTGAAGCCGGCCCAGGCGGACGCGGAGCGTATCCGGGTCCTCGCACTGGCCGAGGCCGAGCGGATGAAGATCCAGGCGGAGGCCGCCGCGTCGTACGACCGGGTCGCGCTGGACCGGATGCTCATCGATCAGTTGCCGCAGATCGTGAAGGAGGCGTCTGCCGGGCTGGCCGGGGCCAACGTGAATGTGCTGAACGGGGCGGACGGGCTCGGGGAGATCGCCGCCGGGCTCGTGGGTCAGGGGCTGACCATTCTCGACTCCGTCCGGAAGAACCTGAGCGGGCAGGAGGGGGTGGCTGCGCCGGGGGCGGTCATCGAGCGGTATCTGGGGGCGCCCCGGGGGGACGATGACGGGCCCGTCGATGTGCGGTAGGTCTCGGTTCCACGGGGTCTGAGGGCCGGGCGGCTGACCGGCTGGGGCTGCGCCACTCGCCGTGGGTGGGTGTGCGTTCTTCGGCGGGTGCGGGCGCGTCGTGGTTGCTCGCGCCGTTCCCCGCGCCCCTGAAGGGCGCCGCTGTGGCAGACGCCTCATCGCGGCGTGCGGTCCGTCGTGGTCGCTCGCGCCGTTCCCCGCGCCCCTGAAGGGCGCCGCTGTGGCAGACGCCTCATCGCGGCGTGCGGTCCGTCGTCGTTGCTCGCGCCGTTCCCCGCGCCCCTGGGGAGCGCGTGGGGGCCGGTACAGTGGGGCGGTCGTCATATGCGCGTGTGAGGGGAAGCCGGTGGGAGTCCGGCGCTGATCCCGCAGCCGTGAAAGCCGGAATGCCTCGGACGCGTCGTGATCGGCTCAGGACCGTCGAGGCATACGGAACCGGAGCCGCCCGGTGCCCGTGTGTGCCGTGCCGCCCGGCTCCCCGCAGGGAGAGGCACCCGCCCCACCATGAACATTCGCCGCACCGCCGCGCTCGTCGCCGCGACCGTCGTGATCGGCGCCGTGAGCGCGCAGGCCGCGTTCGCAGACGGCGCGGACAGTGCCTCCCCCTCGCCGAAGACCGCCGTGCCCTCGGGCCTGTACGGAAAGACGGACCCCACCTACGACGGCGTGTGGCGCCAGTCCCTCGCCTTCGTCGCGCAGGACACGGCCGGGGTGCGCCCCGCCGCCAAGGCCGTCGACTGGCTCGCCGGGCAGCAGTGCGCCGACGGCGGCTTCGCGGCCTTCCGCGCCGACCCCGGCAAGGCCTGCGACGCCAAGACGCCCGTCGACAGCAACAGCACCGCCGCCGCCGTGCAGGCCCTGGCCGCCGTCGGCGGCCGGGACGAGGCCGTCACCAAGGGCGTCGGCTGGCTGAAGAAGAACCAGAACGACGACGGCGGCTGGGGCTACAACCCGGGCGGCGCCAGCGACGCGAACTCCACCTCCGTGGTGCTGGGCGCGCTCGCCGCCGCCGGTCAGCAGGGCGCCGACGTGACGTCGGGCCGCGGCAAGTCCGGCCTCGACGCCCTCGCCGCGCTCGCCCTGCCCTGCTCGGACGGCAAGAACGGCGGCGCCCTCGCCTACCAGCCGGACAAGAAGGGCAAGCTCGCGCCCAACGCCGACGCCACCGCCGCTGGTGTGCTCGGCGCGCTCGGCTCCGGCTTCGCCCCCGGCAAGGGCAAGGCCCCGGGCGCGTACACGTGTGACGGCGGCAAGAGCGCCGACGACCTCGCGCACAACGGCGCCGTCTACCTCCAGAACCAGCTCTCCACCCACCTGTACCTGAAGTCGCAGCTGGCCGGCGCCGAGGACCAGCCCGACTACGGCAACACCGCCGACGCGGTCGCCGCGGTCGCCGCCGCCGAGGGGATCAAGTACACGAAGGACCCCTACGCCTGGCTGGAGAAGAACGCGAAGGGCTGGGCCGCGCAGTCCGGGCCCGCCGCCTACGCCCAGCTGATCTTCGCGGCGCACGCCACCGGCAACGACCCGCACGACTTCGGCGGCACCGACCTGGTCGGCGCCCTGAACAAGACCGGCCCGGCGCCCGCCTCGGCGGACTCCGCCGACGACGGCGCGAAGAAGAAGGACGACAAGAGCGACGACGGCGGCGGCCTCGGCACCTGGTGGATCGTCGGCGTCATGTTCGTCGCCGCCGTCGGCGCCGGTTTCCTGCTCAGCGGCCGCAAGAAGCAGCAGCTGTGACCCGCGCAGGCAGCGCCGGGCTCGCCCTCGGCCTGCTCGTCGCGGTGCTCGGCCTGACCGCGGCCCCGGCGCAGGCCGCGGGGTACCGCTACTGGTCGTTCTGGGAGCGCGCCGGGCAGGCGTGGACGTACGCCTCGACGGGCCCGTCCGGGACCACGCCGGACGACGGCGACGTCCAGGGCTTCCGGTTCTCGGTGAGCGCGGACTCCAAGGACGCCGCGCAGCCGCGCGGCGCCGCCGACTTCGCCGAGATCTGCGCGCACACCCCGGCGCGCGACGGCGCCAAGCGCGTCGCCCTCGTCCTCGACTTCGGCACGGCGCGCGACGCCCCCGGCGCCGAGACGCCGCCGAAGCCGCGCACGGCCTGCGCGCGGGTCGGCGAGGACGCCACGTCGGCCGACGCGCTGGCCTCCGTCGCACGGCCGCTGCGCTACAACAGCAACGCGCTGCTCTGCGCCATCGCCGGCTACCCGCGGGCGGGCTGCGGCGAGCAGGTGGCGAAGGAGGGCGCGGAGTCCTCGGCCCCGGACGCCCCGGACGCCACGGACACCGCCGCCCCCGCCGGGTCCGCCCGCTCCGGTCCGTCCGTCGGTCTCGTCGCCGGTGTCGTCGTCGTCGCCGCGCTCGGTGCCGGTGCGATCTGGCAGGCCAAGCGCCGCCGCGGCTGACGCGATGACCCGCCGTACCCTGCGGGCCCCACGGGCCCACCGTTCCAACGCCGTGCACCCGGGTGCCTGGTGGATCTGGGCGCTCGGCCTCGCCGCCGCCGCGTCCCGCACGACGAACCCGCTGCTGCTCGCCCTGCTCATCGGCGTCGCCGGATACGTGGTGGCGGCGCGCCGCACCGAGGCGCCCTGGGCGCGTTCCTACGGGGCGTTCGTGAAGCTGGGCCTGGCCGTCATCGGCATCCGGCTCGTCTTCGCGACCGTCCTCGGCTCCCCCATCCCCGGTACACACCTGCTGTTCACGCTGCCCGAGGTGCCGCTGCCGCACTGGGCGCAGGGGGTGCGGATCGGCGGGAAGGTCACCCTGGAGGGCCTCGTCTTCGCGCTCTACGACGGCCTGAAGCTGGCGACGCTGCTGATCTGCGTCGGCGCCGCGAACGCGCTCGCCTCCCCCTCCCGGTTGCTGAAGTCCCTGCCGGGCGCCCTGTACGAGGCGGGGGTCGCGGTGGTCGTGGCGATGACGTTCGCGCCGAACCTGGTCGCGGACGTGCGCCGGCTGCGCGCGGCCCGGCGGCTGCGCGGCCGCCCGGACAGCGGGCTGCGCGGGCTGCTCCAGGTCGGACTGCCGGTCCTGGAGGGCGCGCTGGAACGCTCGGTGGCCCTGGCGGCGGCGATGGACGCGCGCGGCTACGGCCGCACGGCCGAGGTCGCCCCGGCCGTCCGCCGTACCACCGCGACGCTCACCCTGGCCGGTCTGATCGGCGTCTGCGCGGGCACGTACGGCCTGCTCGCCGCGGACGGCGCGGGCTACGGCCTGCCGGTCCTGCTGCTCGGTCTGGCCTCGGCGCTCGGCGGGCTGTGGCTGGGCGGGCGCCGCTCGGTGCGCACCCGCTACCGCCCCGACGTGTGGGGCGTGCGCGCCTGGCTGATCGCCGGGTCGGGGGCGGTGGCCGCCGCGGTCATGATCTGGAGCGGCGCCCGGGACCCGGCGGCGCTCCAGCCCCAGGTCGTCCCGCTCGCCACCCCGGCCCTGCCGCTCTGGCCGGCGGCCGGTGTCCTGCTCGCCCTGCTCCCGGCGTTCGTCGCCCCCGCCCCGCACCCCACGCCGAAGCAGCCGACGGAGGCCGCACAGTGATCCGCTTCGAGAACGTCTCCGTACGCTACGACGGCGCCGACCGCCCCACCCTCACCGGCATCGACCTCACGGTCCCCGAGGGGGAGCTGATGCTGCTCGCCGGGCCGTCGGGCGTCGGCAAGTCGACGCTGCTGGGAGCGGTCAGCGGGCTCGTGCCGCACTTCACCGGGGGCACGCTCGGCGGCCGGGTCACGGTAGCGGGCCGCGACACCCGTACGCACAAGCCGCGGGAGCTGGCCGACGTCGTGGGCACGGTGGGCCAGGACCCGCTCGCCCACTTCGTCACGGACACGGTCGAGGACGAACTGGCGTACGGCATGGAGTCACTGGGCCTGGCCCCTCCCGTGATGCGGCGCCGCGTCGAGGAGACCCTGGACCTGCTGGGCCTGGCCACGCTGCGCGAGCGCCCCATCGCGACGCTCTCCGGCGGGCAGCAGCAGCGGGTCGCCATCGGTTCGGTCCTCACCACGCACCCTCGGGTCCTGGTCCTGGACGAGCCGACGTCCGCGCTGGACCCGGCGGCGGCCGAGGAGGTGCTCGCGGTCCTCCAGCGCCTCGTCCACGACCTCGGGACCACCGTCCTGATGGCCGAGCACCGCCTGGAGCGGGTCGTGCAGTACGCCGACCAGGTCGCGCTGCTGCCGGCGCCGGGGAGCCCGCTGCGGGTCGGGGACCCGGCCACGGTGCTGGCGGACTCCCCCGTCTATCCGCCGGTGGTCGGGCTCGGCCTGCTGGCGGGCTGGGACCCGCTGCCGCTCACGATCCGCGACGCCCGGCGCGCGGCGACCGCCCTGCGCTCCCGTCTCGACGGACTGTCCCCGGCGGTGCGGCCCGGCGGCTCCGCCCCGCCCGGCGGCGCCCCCCTCGCCGCCGTCCGCGGCCTCGGGGTCCGCCGCGGCCGGGTGGAGGCGCTGCGGCGGGTGGACCTCGCGGTGGCGCCGGGGGAGATCGTGGCGCTGATGGGCCGCAACGGCGCGGGCAAGTCCACGCTGCTGTCCACGCTCGTCGGCATGGTCGGGGCGACGGCCGGCACGGTCACCGTCTGCGGCGCGGCCCCGCACCGCCTCTCCCCCCGCGACCTGGTCCGCAAGGTGGGTCTTGTCCCGCAGGAGCCCCGGGACCTGCTCTGCGCGGACACGGTGGCGGCGGAGTGCGCGGCGGCGGACAAGGACGCGGCCGCGGCGGCCGGCACCTGCCGGGAACTGCTGGACGGTCTGCTTCCCGGCATCGCGCCGGACACCCACCCCCGGGACCTCTCCGAGGGCCAGCGGCTCACCCTCGCGCTGGCGATCGTCCTGACGGCGGCCCCGCCGCTGCTCCTGCTCGACGAGCCGACGCGGGGCCTGGACTACGCGGCCAAGGCCCGGCTGACCGGCATCCTGCGCGACCTGGCCGCCGAGGGACACGCCATCGTCATGGCGACGCACGACGTCGAGCTGGCGGCGGAGCTGACCCACCGGGTGGCGATCCTCGCGGACGGCGAGATCGTGACGGACGGCCCGACCGCGGAGGTCGTGACGTCCTCCCCGTCCTTCGCCCCCCAGGTGGCCAAGGTCCTGGCCCCGCAACCATGGCTGACGGTCGGCCAGGTGGAGCGGGCCCTGTCATGACGCACGAGACCTCCCGCCCCCTGCCCGCGCGCGCGGGCCGCGCGGACCCCGTCCGCCTGGGCCCGCGCTCCGTCGCGGCCCTGCTCCTGGTGAGCGCCGTCGGCGTGGTCGCGATCGGCTGGCCGCTGATCACCGGCCCCGGCTCTCAGGTGAACGCGCACGCCCAGGACGCGCCCTGGCTCTTCGCGGGCCTGCTGGCCCTGCTGGTCGCGGTGGTCGCCGCCACGCTCTCCGAGTCCGGCCTCGGCCCCAAGGCGGTGGCGATGCTGGGCGTCCTGGCCGCCGCCGGGGCCGCCCTGCGCCCGATCGGCGCGGGCACCGCCGGGATCGAGCCGATGTTCTTCCTCATGGTGCTCAGCGGCCGGGTGCTGGGGCCGGGGTTCGGCTTCGTCCTGGGGTCGCTCAGCATGTTCGCCTCCGCCCTGCTCACCGGCGGGGTCGGCCCGTGGATGCCGTTCCAGATGCTCGCCATGGGCTGGTTCACGATGGGCGCCGGCCTGCTCCCGGCGCCGTACCGGCTGCGCGGCCTCGCCGAGCGGGCGATGCTCGCCGTCTACGGCTTCCTCGCCGCCTTCGCGTACGGCACGCTGATGAACCTGGCCGGCTGGCCCTTCATGAACGCCCTCGCTTCCTCGGTCGCCTACCGGCCGGACGCGGCGCTCCACGAGAACCTCACCCGGTTCCTCGCGTACTGCCTGGCCACGTCGCTCGGCTGGGACCTGGGCCGGGCGGCTCTCACCGTCGTGCTCACGCTGACGGTCGGCGGTGCGGTCCTGAAGGCGCTGCGACGCGCTACCCGGCGGGCCGCCTTCGCGGCGCAGGTCGTTTTCGACGAGGACGCGGGGTGAGGGGCTCCGCCGCTACAGCCGCTGGATGATCGTCCCCGTGGCGAGCGCGCCGCCCGCGCACATGGTGATGAGCGCGAACTCCTTGTCCCGGCGCTCCAGTTCGTGCAGGGCGGTGGTGATGAGCCGCGCTCCCGTGGCGCCGACCGGGTGGCCGAGGGCGATGGCGCCGCCGTTCACGTTGACCTTCTCCAGGTCCTGTTCGAAGACGCGGGTCCAGCTCAGCACGACCGACGCGAACGCCTCGTTGATCTCGACGAGGTCGATGTCCTTGAGGGTCATGCCGGCCTTGCCGAGCACGGCCCGGGTGGCGTCGACGGGGCCGTCCAGGTGGAAGTGCGGGTCCGAGCCGACCAGCGCCTGCGCCACGATCCGGGCCCGCGGTTTGAGTTTCAGGGCGCGGGCCATCCGCTTGGACGCCCACAGGAGGGCGGCGGCGCCGTCGGAGATCTGCGAGGAGTTGCCCGCCGTGTGCACGGCGGTCGGCATGACCGGCTTCAGTCCGGCGAGCCCCTCCGGGGTCGTGTCGCGCAGCCCCTCGTCCCGGTCGACCAGGCGCCACATGCCCTGCCCGGCGCCCTGTTCCTCCTCGGTGGTGGGGACCTGCACGGCGAACGTCTCGCGCTTGAAGCGCTCCTCGGCCCAGGCGACGGCGGCCCGCTCCTGCGAGGCGAGCCCGAGCGCGTCGACGTCCGCGCGGGTCAGCCCCCGGTGCTGCGCGATGCGCTCGGCGGCCTGGAACTGGTTGGGCAGGTCCACGTTCCACTCGTCGGGGAACGGCTTGCCAGGACCGTGCTTGGACCCCGACCCGAGCGGGACCCGTGACATGGCCTCGACGCCGCACGAGATGCCGACGTCGATGACGCCCGCCGCGATCATGTTGGCGGTCAGGTGGGCGGCCTGCTGCGAGGAGCCGCACTGGCAGTCGACGGTGGTGGCGGCGGTCTCGTAGGGCAGGCCCATCGCGAGCCAGGCCGTGCGCGCGGGGTTCATGGACTGCTCGCCCGCGTGCGTGACCGTGCCGCCGACGATCTGCTCGACGCAGTCGGCGTGGATGCCGGTGCGCCCGAGCAGCTCCCGGTACGTCTCGCCCAGCAGGTACGCGGGGTGGAGGTTGGCCAGCGCGCCCCCGCGCTTGCCGATCGGCGTACGTACGGCTTCGACGATGACGGGCTCGGCTGCCATGGCGGTCGTCCTCTCACGCTTCCCGGACCAGCAGGACCAGAACCGGCACGGGCGCCGCGCGCGAAACTAGAACGCGTACCAGTTCTCCGTGCAGTCTCGATGTGATTACCCCGGGTACGCAAGGGGCGTGCAGCACCGCGCACGGAACCGGCACCGCCGCGCCTCTTGCCACTTCTAGAACGCGTTACTACCTTTCCAGCCAGAACTGACGCCCTGTCAGAACACCCGGGAGTGACCCATGCCGTGCCCCGCGCTGCCCGACGGGTTCGACTTCACCGACCCCGATCTGCTGCAAGAACGCGTGCCCCACCCGGAGTTCGCGCGGCTGCGGCAGAGCGAACCGGTCCGCTGGATCGCCCAGGAGCCGGGGATCTCCGGCTTCGACGACGCGGGGTACTGGGCGGTGACCCGGCACGCCGACGTCAAGTACGTCTCCACCCACCCGGAGCTGTACTCCTCGAACCTCAACACGGCCGTGATCCGCTTCAACTCCTCGATCCAGCGCGACCAGATCGAGGTCCAGAAGATGATCATGCTGAACATGGACCCGCCGGAGCACACCCGGGTCCGCCAGATCGTGCAGCGCGGCTTCACCCCGCGCGCCATCCGCTCCCTGGAGGAGACGCTGCGCGCCCGCGCCCGGTCCATCGTCGCCGCCGCGCTGCGGCGGGCGGGGCCGGACGGCTCCTTCGACTTCGTGACGGACGTGGCGGCCGAACTGCCCCTTCAGGCCATCGCCGAGCTGATCGGCATCGCGCAGGAGGACCGCGCCCGGGTCTTCGACTGGTCCAACAAGATGGTGGCGTACGACGATCCGGAGTACGCCATCACCGAGGAGATCGGCGCCGAGGCGGCGATGGAGATCGTCGGCTACGCGATGAACCTCGCCGCCGCGCGCAAGGAGTGCCCGGCCAAGGACATCGTCAGCCAACTGGTGGCGGCCGAGGACGAGGGGAACCTCTCCTCCGACGAGTTCGGCTTCTTCGTGATCCTGCTCGCGGTCGCCGGGAACGAGACGACCCGCAACGCGATCACCCACGGCATGCACGCGTTCCTGACCCACCCCGGCCAGTGGGAGCTGTACCGGCGCGAGCGCCCGTCCACCACCGCCGAGGAGATCGTGCGCTGGGCGACGCCCGTCGTCTCCTTCCAGCGCACCGCGGTCCAGGACACCGAGCTGGGCGGCCGGAAGATCCGCGCGGGCGAGCGCGTCGGCCTCTTCTACTCCTCGGCCAACCACGACCCGGAGGTCTTCGAGCGCCCGGACGCCTTCGACATCACCCGGGACCCCAATCCGCATCTCGGCTTCGGCGGCGGCGGACCGCACTTCTGTCTCGGCAAGTCCCTCGCCGTCCTGGAGATCGACCTGATCTTCGGCGCCCTCGCCGACGCGGTGCCGGACCTGCGCCTGGCGGGCGACCCGCGCCGGCTCCGCGCGGCCTGGCTCAACGGCGTCAAGGAGCTCAGGGTCCGCACCGGCCGCGCGGCGGGTCCGCGCGGCTGACGGCGCCGCGCCCGGCGGAGTGCCGGGCAGATCAGGCGGTGGGCGTGGGGCAGGGGGACGGCGTGTCCGAGGGGCCGGGGGACGGCGAGCCGGTCGGGCCGGGCGCGTCCGTCGGGGACGCGGTGTCGCTCGGACAGCCGGTGGGTGTGCCCGGGTCGGTCGGCTCCTCGGTGGTGGGCTCGTCCGTCGTCGGCGGATCGGTGGGGGGCGTCGTCGGCGGCGGGTCGGTGGGCGGGACGCCGGTGTCCGAGGGACCCGGGGTCGGGGACGGGCTCGGGCTCGGCCGGCCGGGCGGTTTCGGGGTGGTGCTCGGACGCGGGCTCTGCGTCGGGTCGGGCCCGATGACGATCCCGCCCCCGCCCTTCCCGCCGCCGGGGTGGTGGCCCACCGGCGCGGTCGCCGGGGTCCTGGACCCGGCTCCGGGGGTGTCCGGGACCACGCCGCGGCCGTCGGGCACGGTGTGCACGCCCTCGCGGTAGAACTCCAGCCAGTACAGGACGAGGTGGAGGTAGTCCTGGGAGTAGTTGTAGCTGAGGACGGCCCGGTCGCGGCCGGCCGTGGTGCTCACGTCGCGGTCGCCCGCGCACAGGTAGTGCCCGGCGCCGAGAGCGGCGTCGAAGATGTTGTTGGGGTCGGCGCGCCCGTCGCCGTTGCCGTCGGCGCCCCAGCGGCGCCAGGTCCCGGGCAGGAACTGCATCGGCCCGACGGCCCGGTCGTAGACGCTGTCGCCGTCCCAGGCGCCGCCCTCGCTGTCCCGGATCAGGGCGAAGCCGTCGCCGTTCAGGGCGGGTCCGGTGATCCGGTGGCGGGTGGTGCCCGCCGCGTCGACGTCGCCGCCGCGGGCCTGTCCCGACTCGACCTTGCCGATCGCCGCGAGCAGCTGCCACGGCAGGCGGCAGCCCGGATCGGTGCGGGCGACGGCGGTCTCGGCGCGGCGGTAGGCGGCGAGGACCGTAGCCGGGATGCCGGACTGGGTGCGCAACTGCCGCACCGCGTACGTCATGTTCGGCACCTGCGGGGTGTCCAGGGGCGGCAGTTCGGTGTGGTACGAGTCGTCTCCCTGTGCGGGGACGGACGGCAACTGCTCGGTGGCGGCGGCGGGTTCGCCGCTGTCCGGGACCGGCTGCCGCGCAAGCTCCGCGACGACGTCGGGTGCCTGGGACGCGGTCAGCAGCGCGGTCGCGGCGACGGCCACGGCGGTGCCGCACAGGCGGCGGCGCAGTCGGGTTCGCGGGGTTCGCATGAGGCCCTTTCTGTCCGTTCGGTCCGGGTACGGCTCGGGCGCGGCTCAGCCGCCGAAGGTGTCGAGCGCGGAGACCAGCCAGCGGCCGTCCCGGTGGACGAGGTCGACGGCGAGCATCGCGCCCGCGTAGTTGGCGGCGTCCTTCGCCTTCGCCGCCGTGCTGGTGCTGCTCTGGTCGGCGTAGACGAGGACCCGGGCGCGGTCGCCGTCGATGCGTTCCACGGCGCTGTCGGTGACGGTCGTGGTGACGACCGTCTTCTGTTCCTGCGCCTGCGCCAGTACCGGGGCGAGGAGGGTCCGGTGCTGGGCGACGGCCTTGCCGGTGAGGTAGGTGGCGGCGGCCTTCTTCTCGGCGGCGGGGTCGGCGTGGTCGTAGGAGAACAGGGCGTTGACGGCCTTGCCCGCCGCGCCCTTGACCTCGCTGGTGCGGGCGGCGTCGGTGAGCGCGGTGTTGCCGGTTGCCGCGTCGTCCTCCAGGGCGCGGGTCTGCGCGTACGCCCAGCCGGCGAAGGCGCCCAGGAGGAGGGTGAGGAGGCAGAGCGCGGCGAGGAGCCGCCGGCGGGCAGGCCGCCCCGTCTCCTCCGCGGATGCGCTGCGCGGCCTGCGCCGGGAGGCCCTGCCGGCTGGGGGCGCGGTGTCCGTGCCGGTGCCGGTGCCGATGCTGGCGCTGGTGCTGGCGCTGGTGCTGGTGCTGGTGTCAGTGCCAGTGCCGGTGTCAGTGCCGGTGCTGGTGTCAGTGCCGGTGCTGGTGTCAGTGCCGGTGCTGGTGTCAGGTCCGGTGCTGGTGTCAGGTCCGGTGCTGGTGCTGGTGTCCGTGCCAGTGCCGGTGTCCGTGCTGGTGCTGGTGCCAGCACCTGTGCCAGTGCCGGTGTCGGTGCCAGCGGCAGCGCCGGTGCCTGGGGGTGGAGCCGTGCCCGTTGCCGTGGCGGTGGTGGGGCGTTGGGCCAGTCGGCGGCGGCGGTTGATGGTGTGGCGGGTCGTGGTCGGCATCCCTCGGTCCTTTCCGGTCAGTCGGTGGTCGCGGTGGAGCCGACCTGTGCCTGGCCGAGGGCGCTGAGCTTCCAGTGGCCGTCGGTGCGGGTCAGTTCGCCGAGCATGCGGCTGTCCTTGTCGGTGGCCTGCTGTCCCGAGGCCCGTACGGTGACGCGCAGGGCGACCATGACGCGGGCGCGGCCCGCCCGTTCGTCGAGTTCCGTCACGGCGCCGGAGAGCACCTTGGCCGTACTGATCGTCTTGGCGCTCTGCACCTGCTGGGTGAACTCGCCGCGGCCCTTGACCAGTTGGCTGTGCAGGTCGCCCGTGGTCGAGCTCTCCCAGAGGTCGAGGCCGGCCCCGAGTCTGCGGTGGTCGAGGGTGCTGAGGTTCTGCACCGCCTGCTCCCCCGCCTCCAGGGCGTCGTCGCGGGCGGCGGCGTACCCGGCGGAGTCGTCGTGCGCGGCCGCGTACCAGGACCAGCCGGCCCATGCGGCGACGCCGCCCGCGAGGAGGGTGAGTGCCAGCGCGGCGGCGAGCAGCGGCTGCGTGAACCGGTCCATGCGCGCCCCTTTCATCGGGCCTTGATGTCGACGATCTGCCAGACGTCGTCGTGGAGTCGGGCGGTGACGGACAGCTGGGCGGCGGAGGTCGTGGGCTTCTTCGTGCCGCGCCGCGCGGTCTGGTCGAGGAAGACGAGCAGGTGGGCGGTGGAGCCGCGGAGGCTGACCGTGCCGACGCGCACGCTCTGCGTGGTGAGGGTGACGTGCTCGCTGCGCACGTTCTTCTCGACCTGCGCGAAGAGGCGGGTGTACTGCTGGGCGGCCCGGCCCGACAGCGCGGTGCGGGCCGAGCGTGCGGTGGCCTCGGTGCCGCCCGGGGTGTAGGAGAACACCTTGGCGAGGGCGCTGCTCACGTCGCCGTTGACGCGGGTGGTGGCCTCGACGTCGGTCAGCGCGTGGTTCCCGGCGGCGGGGTCGGTGCGCAGCTCATGGGCCCGGTACAGCAGCGTGCCGCCCGCACCGGCGAGCAGCACGGCCCCGGCGACGACCCCGACGAGCCCGCGCCGCGCCCGCACGGACCGGCTCACGCCGGCGAACCACCCACCGTGCTCCGCGTCCGCGGCGGAGCCGGGGGTCTCGGCGGGGCCCGGGTCCGCCTCCGCTGCCGGGTCCTGGTCCGGGCCGGTGTTCCCGGCGCCCGGGACGTGGTCCGGCTCCCCGCCCGGGGTCAGCACCCGCACGTCCGGGTCCTGGTCCTGGTCCTGGCCGGTGTTCCCGGCGCCCGGGACGTGGTCCGGCTCCCCGCCCGGGGTCAGCACCCGCACGTCCGGGCCCTGGTCCTGGTCCGGGCCGGTGTTCCCGGCGCCCTGGACCTGGTCAGGCTCCTCCCCGTCCGGGGTCGGCACCCGCGCGTCCGGGTCCTGGTCCCTGCTGAGGCCGAGGGCCGTTTTCTCCGTCATCCGGACACCTCCGTCACCGGCACCGCGTTGAGCGTCTTCACCTTCCACGTGCCGGCGGCGTCCCGGGTGAGGACCGCTTCCAGCCGTTTGCGGTCGGCCGCGGCGGTGCCGCCGCCCTTCGGGGTCGTCTCCACGCGAACCGTCGCGATGAGCTTCGCCGTGCCGGCCCGGTCGTCGAGCGCGGTGAGCGCCGCGTCCGTGACGACGCCGCGCGAGGACGCCCCGGAGTCCGGGGCGAGCCGGCCGAGCCGGGTGCGCAGCGGGCCCGAGGTGACGCCCTTCCAGGTGGTGACCCCGGCCCGGGCGTGCGCGGCCGTCGACGCGTCCAGCGTGGTCAGCGTCGCGACCGCCGCGCGCCCGTCGGTGAGCGCCGCGTCCCGGGCCCGGCCGTACGCGAGGTCGTCGTCCCCCCGCGCCTGCGCGTACGACCAGGCCCCGGTCCCGCACAGCGCGAGCGACACGGCGAGCCCCACCCCCGCGAGGGCCCGGCGCATCATGAGCCGCTCCCGGTGCGGGAGTCCAGGCCGAGCAGGCCCTGCATGCCGGGGGGCGACGCGGCCGCGCCGGGCTCCGCGACCGAGGGCAGCGACAGCGCCCCGGGCCGGGCCGGCTCGGGCACCTTGCCGCTGCCCGGCGCGTGGGCCGAGCCGCGGACGCCGGTGCCGCCGGCGGCCGGGGCCGTGCAGCGGGCCCCGGTGTTGAGGGCGGGCGCCGCGCTCAGATCCGTACCCAGGCGGTACTGCGTGCCGCCGTACCCGGCGGTGCAGGGCAGGGGTTTGAAGAAGGTGACCGCCATGCCGAGGTTGACCTGCTTTCCGTCGACGGCCGTGGCCCCCGCGGCGACGGCCTGCGGGAGCTTCACGAGGAGTTCCTCGGTGCCGCGCTGGCGGGTGACGGCGACCTCGGAGGTGGTGAGGAGGTTGGCGAGGACGACGCCGAGCTCGGGGTTCATGTCCCGCAGCACGCCGCTGAGCTGGGTGGCGGCCTCCGGCGCCGCCATGACCAGGCGGCGCAGGTCCGCGTCGGAGCCCTTCAGGGTCGCCGCCAGCTCCTTCGCCCCGCCGGCGAAGTCCTTGATGGCCGCGCTCTCTTCGGCCTGGGTGCGCAGCACGACCTCGCCGTCGTCGATGAGCCGGGTGGTCTGCGGCAGGGCCCGGTCGGCGGCCTGGACGAAGTCGGAGCCGTTGTCCAGCAGGAGCTGGAGGTCCTCGCCGCGCCCCTCGAATGCCTTGCCGAACTCGTCGACCACCGTGCGCAGCGAGTCCAGCGGCACCGACGTGGTCAGGTCGTCGACGCTGGCGAGGACGTCCGTGACGGGCCGCGGCACGCTGGCCGCGGTCCGGTCGATGTGCGCGCCGTCGGCGAGGTAGGGCCCGTCGGCGCGGTCGGGGCGCAGGTCGATGTACTGCTCGCCGACCGCCGACAGGCTCGCGACGACGGCCTTGGCGTCGTCGGGGATGTGCGGCGCGGACTTCTTGATGCGCAAGGAGGCCTCGACGCCGTCCGGGGTGAGGTCGATGGCGCCGACGCGGCCCACCGAGACCCCCCGGTAGGTGACGTCGGAGTGGGTGAACAGGCCGCCGGTGCGCGGGAGTTCGACCTTGACGGTGTAGTAGTCGGCGGCCCCGACGTAGCGGCCGAGGTCGGCGTAGCGGATGCCGAGGAAGGCGAGGACGAGGACGGCGATGACGAGGAAGGCGAGGTTCTTGAGCCGGACCGCGAGAGTGATCACCGGGCGCCTCCGCTCGACGGCAGGGGCAGCGGCGACGGCTTCTCCGCAGACCCCGTATTCGTGGCCCCCTTCTTCGTCGTCCCCTTCTGAACGGTCGCCGTGGGGGTCGGCGACGGGGAGGCGGGCGCCTCGGTGAGCGGCGGGACGAGGGTGGTGCCCGGCTCGGCGGTGAGGTCGAGGTAGGCGTTCAGGTAGTCGCCCTTGATGCCGCGCAGCACCTCGTCGGTGAACGGGTAGGTGAGCAGCACCTGGAGCGAGTCGGGCAGGTCCTTGCCGGAGTCGGCGAGCGCCTTGAGGGTGGGGGCGATCGCCTTGAGGTCGGCGACCATGTCGGCCTTCCCGGTGTCGATGGTGTCCACGGCGACCCCGTGGAGCCGGTCCAGGGAGCGCAGCATCGTCATCAGCGAGCCGCGCTGCTTCTCCAGGGTCTTGACGCCGGGCGAGAGGTCGGTGAGCACGGTCCCGACGTCCTCCTTGCGGTGCGCGAGGGTGGCCGACAGCCGGTTGACGCCGTCGAGGGCGGCGGTGATGGAGCCGCGGTGGTCGTCGAGGTCGGTGACGAGGGTGTTCACGCGGCGCAGGGTGGAGCGGACGTCGCTCTCGCGGCCGCCGATGGCGGAGTTGAGTTCGGTGGTGATGGTCTTGAGCTGGTTGACGCCGCCGCCGTTGAGGAGCAGGGACAGGGCGCCGAAGACCTCTTCGACCTCGGTGTTGCGCCCGGTGCGCGAGAGCGGGATGCGGGCTCCCGCGCCGAGCGAGCCGGTGCCGTCCCTGGGCGCGACGAGCTGGACGTACTTCTCGCCGAGCAGGCTGGACTGTTCGAGCCGGGCGCCGGTGCCGGCCGGCAGGCGGACGTCGCCGTTGACCCGCATCGTCACGCGCGCGGACCAGGTGTCGCCGTCGCTGAGCGCGATGCCGGTGACGCGGCCCACCGCGACGTCGTTGACCTTGACCGCGGACTGCGGGACGAGGCTCAGGACGTCCCGCATGTCGGCGGTGATCGTATACGGGTGGGAGCCGAGGTCGGCGCCGCCGGGCAGCGGCAGGTCGGCGACGCCGCCGAAGGTGGGTGTCGGCACGGAGATGACGCCGAGGGTGAGCAGGAACGCCGTGGTGACGGAGAGCGCGCCGACGGCCACCACCCCGGTGCGGACCCTCGTCCGCCGGGAGGCCGCCATCACTGGTCACCGCCGACCGCGGGCAGCGGGAGGAGCGGGCCGCCCATGCTGATCTCGTTGAGGTTCGCCCGGCCGGCCAGGGTGCGGGTCTTGGGGTCGTACGCGCCCAGGACGTTGCCGGCGGCCAGCGGTGCGACGTCCAGCGCCTCGGCGAGGGAGGCCCGCTGGTCGACGAGGGTCTGGGTGAGGGGCACGAGCCGCTCCACGTTCTTCTTCAGTTCGCCCCGGTTGTCCCTGATGAAGGTCTTGACCTGGCCGAGGGCCGCGCCGAGTTCCTTCAGGGCGCCCGCGAGGTCGTCCTTGTTGTCGGCGAAGTAGCCCGTGACGTCGTCGAGGTTCTCCTGCGCGGTGCGCACCCCGCCGTCCTTCTCCTTGAGCATCGTGGTGAACGTCTGGAGCTGGGCGAGGGTGGTGAACAGGTCGTCACTGCTGCCGTTGAGGGTCTTGGCGGCCTTGCCGAACTGCTCGATGGTGTCGCCCATCGCGGCCCCGTTGCCCTTGAGGTTCTTCGCCCCGGTGTCGAGCAGCCCGGACAGGGCGCCCTCGGCGTTGGCGCCGCCGGGTCCGAGCGCCTTGCTCAGCTCGGTGACGCTGTCGTAGAGCTGGTCGACCTCGACGGGGGTGCGGTTGCGGGACGCGGGCAGCGTCGCCCCGTCGCGCAGGGCGGGCCCGTCGGTGTAGGCGGGGGTGAGTTGCACGTACCGGTCGGCGACGACGCTCGGCGCGACGGCGACGGCGCGGGCGCCGGCCGGCACCTTCACCCCGTCGTCGATGCCGAGGACGACCTTGACCCGGGTGCCTTCGGGCCGCACGGACTCCACCTTGCCGACCCGGACCCCGAGGACGCGCAGGTCGGATCCGGCGTAGATGCCGACGGCGCGGTCGAAGTAGGCGGTGACGCGGGTGCCGGAGGAGCCGGCGGCGCGGACCCCGACGATCCCGGCGGCGATCAGCAGGGCGAGCGCGACCCCGCCGACCAGCAGTTTCCCGCGTGCGGTCATCGTCCCCATGTCAGCCACCGGCCTTCACGTCGTACGTCCCGTTCTTCGGCGGCATGCAGGAGGTCTTGGGCAGCGAGGAGGCGGGCAGGTAGCCGCGGGGCACGACACCGCACAGGTAGCTGTCGAACCAGCGGCCGTTGCCGAGGGTGTTGCCGATCAGCCGGTAGTACGGGCCGACGAGGGCGAGGGTCTTGTCGAGCTTGCCCTGGTTCTTCTCCAGCACGTCGGTGACCCGGCCGAGCGCCTTCAGGGTCGGGTCCAGCTGCTTCTCGTTGTCGTCGACGAGCCCGCCCAGCTCCCGGCCGAGCGCCTCGCTGCCGCTGAGCAGCGCCTTGATGGCGGTGCGCCGCTTCTTCAGCTCGCCGAGGAGCGAGCCGCCGTCGTCGATGAGCGTCTCGAAGCTCGACTTCTTGGTCTGGAGCGTCTTGGTCAGCTTCTTGCTGCCCGCGAGGAGCTGAGCGAGTTGCGTGTCGCGCGACGACACGGTCTTCGACAGCGCGGACAGGCCCTTGACGGCCGCCTTCACGTCGGGCGGGGAGTCCTTGAAGGTCTCGGAGATCGTCTCGAAGCTCGTGGCGAGCTGCTTGGTGTCGATCTCGTCGATGGTGCCGCTGAGGTCCTCGAACGCCTCGGTGACGTCGTAGGGGGAGGTGGTGCGCGACAGCGGGATGCGGTTGTCCGGGTTCTGCCGCTCGCCGCCGACCGGGTCGAGGGCGACGTACTTCTCGCCGAGCAGGGTCTTGATGGCGATGGCGGCGGTGGTGCGGTCGCCGATCCAGGTGTTGTCGTCCTCGATCTCGAAGGAGACCTTCACCTTGTTCCCGTCGAGCGCGACGCCGGTGACGGTGCCGACCTTGACGCCGGCGATGCGCACCTCGTCGTCGTCGCCGAGCCCGGCGGCCTCGCTGAAGTCGGCGGTGTAGGTGGTGCCACCGCCGATGACGGGCAGGCTGTGCGCGTTCATCGCGGCGAACCCGATGAGCGCGAGCACCACCAGGCCGACGACGGCGACGGCGACGGGGTTGCGCTCCTTGACGGGCTTGAGCCGGGGCCGCCTCAGGTCCGGGGTCCGCATCACTGGCACCTCGCTTCGGTGACGGCGATGCCGGTCGGCGGCTTCGACCCGTCGGACATTTTCAGGCCGCCGACCTTCGCCTCGCAGAGGTAGAGGTTGAACCAGGACCCGTACGAGGACAGCCGGGACAGGGCGGTGAGCTTGGCGGGGGTCTTGTCGAGGAAGTTCTCGATCTGCGGGATGCCGTCACCGAGCGAGGTGGACAGCCGGCCCAGCTGGTGGATGTCGTCCTTCAGCGGGGCGCGCGTGTCCTGGAGGAACCCGGCGGTGACCGTGGTCAGCTCCCCCATGGCCTCGACGGCGTCGCCGAGCGGTTTGCGGTCCTCGTTGAAGCCGGTGACCAGCTGCTGGAGGGTGGTGACGAGGTCGTCGAACTGCGCCTCGCGGTCGTTGATGGTCGTCAGGACGTCGGTCAGGTTCCCGACGACCTCGCCGATCACCTTGTCCTTGGCGGCGACGGTCGTCGACAGCGAACCGACGTGCTCGATGAGGCTGTCGACGGTGCCGCCCTCGCCCTGGAGGACCTTCACGATGGAGCCGGCGAGGTCGTTGACGTCGTGCGGGGACAGCCCTTCGAAGAGCGGCTTGAACCCGTTGAAGAGCAGGGTCAGGTCGAGGGCGGGGGTGGTGCGGCCGAGCGGGATGGTGTCGCCGTCCGCGAGCCGCGACGTGCCGCCGCCGGTGCCGCGCTCCAGGGAGACGTACCGCTGGCCGACCATGTTGAGGTACTTCACGGCGGCCGTGGTCGTGCCGGGCAGCGCCCGGTCGTCGGTGACGGTGAAGGTGACCTGGGCGGTGCGCCGGTCGACGACGCGCACGTCCGTCACCTCCCCGACCTTGACGCCGGAGATCCGGACGCCGTCGCCGTCGACGAGCCCGGTGACGTCGGTGAACAGCGCCTTGTACGTGGTCGCGTCGGTACCCACCCCGGTGTTGGCGATGCTCAGGCCGAGCACGGTGGTGGCCAGCGCGGTGACCACGACGAAGACGAGGGACTTCACGAGCGGCCCGGTCAGGGACCGCCGTCGCACGTGCCGGAACTCGGCGTCCTCGGAGCTCACTTGAGCTTCACCTCCGTCCCCCGGTAGACGGGCCCCGCGAGCAGGCTCGACCAGTCGGGCAGGTCGTCCGGCGCGGCCTTGGCGCCGGGCGCGATCAACTCGTTCACCAGGTCGTTCTCCTGCGGCGAGTTGGCGGGGCCGAGGTCCTGCCCGGCGGAGGCGGTGGCGGTGACGGGCGCCTTGGCGGTGGCCGCGCCGAGGTAGGGCACCGGGTAGCAGTGCGGGCCGCCGCCCGCGGTGTACGCGGGAGTGTCGGTCCCCGGGGTGTAGCTCCCCCGCGACGGCACGGTGGTGACGTCGACGTGCAGTCCCGGCTGGTCCGTACCCTTGCCGAGCGCCTTGTCCATGCGCGGCACGAAGTCGGCGAGGGTGCGCAGGGTGCACGGGAAGGACGAGGAGTACTTCGCGAGCAACTGGAGGGTGGGCCGGGAGGTGGCGGAGAGCCGGATGATGTTGTCCTTGTTGGCTCGCAGGAAGGCGTCCAGGTCCTCGGCGGCCCGGGTCGTGCCCCCGTAGGCCGCGGCGAGATCGCTCTCCTTCTCGGCGAGCGTGCCGCTGGTGGTGGTGAAGTCGGTGAGCGCGTCGATGATGCCGGGCGCGGCGTCGGCGTAGACGTGGCTGACCTCGACGAGCTGCTTCAAGTCCTCGTTCAGGGTCGGCAGGTTCGGGTTGAACTTGCGCAGGTGGGCGTCGAGTTGGGTGAGCGTGTCACCGAGCTGGCTGCCCCGTCCCTCCAGCGCCTGGGAGACGGCGGAGAGGGTGGACGACAGCTTCTGCGGCTGGACGGCGGTCAGCATCGGCAGCACGTCGTCGAGGACCTGCTGGAGTTCGACGGCGTTGGCGGAACGGTCCTGCGGGATGGTGTCCCCCGCCGCGAGCGTCCGCGTGCTGGGCTCGCTCGGCGGCACCAGGGCGACGTAACGCTCCCCGAAGAGGGTCGTCGGCAGCATCTGGGCGCGGACGTCGTCGGGGATCGAGTCGAGGGCGCCCGGTTCGAGGGCGAGGGTCAGGCGGGCGCCGGTGGGCGTGGCGTCGATGTCGCGCACCTCGCCGAGGACGACGCCGCGCAGCTTCACCTCGGCGCCGAGGTGCATCTCGTTGCCGACGCTGCCGGTCTCCACGACGACGCGGTCGGAGGCGACGAAGTCCTTGTTGTAGACGGCGACGGCGAGCCAGATGAGCAGCGCGGGCACGACGAGGAAGACGATGCCGGCGAGCCTGCGGCGGAGGGTGTCCGTGCTGGTCTTCGTCACCCCGCCACCTTCACGGTCGTGGTCGCGCCCCACAGGGCCAGCGACAGGAAGAAGTCCGTGACGGAGATCAGCACGATGGCGTTGCGCACGGACCGGCCCACGGCGATGCCCACACCGGCGGGGCCGCCGCTGGCGCGGTACCCGTAGTAGCAGTGGGCGACGATCACCATGACGCTGAAGATGAGCACCTTCAGCACGGACAGCAGGACGTCCGTCGGTGACAGGAAGAGGTTGAAGTAGTGGTCGTACGTTCCTTGCGACTGGCCGTTGAAGACGACGGTCACCAGGCGCGAGGCGACGTAGGAGGAGAGCAGCCCGATCGCGTAGAGCGGGATGATGGCGACGACGCCGGCGATGATGCGGGTGGTGACGAGGTAGGGCAGGGAGCGCACGCCCATGCCCTCCAGCGCGTCCACCTCTTCGTTGATCCGCATGGCGCCGAGCTGCGCGGTGAAACCGGCGCCGACGGTGGCGGAGAGGGCGAGGCCCGCGACCAGCGGGGCGATCTCGCGGGTGTTGAAGTAGGCGGAGACGAAGCCGGTGAAGGCGGCGGTGCCGATCTGGTCGAGGGCCGCGTACCCCTGGAGGCCGACGACCGTGCCGGTCGCCGCGGTCATCGCGATCATCACGCCGATGGTGCCGCCGATGACACCGAGGCCGCCGGAGCCGAAGGCGACCTCGGCGAGGAGGCGCTGCACCTCTTTCGTGTACCGGACCAGGGTGCGCGGGATCCACAGCAACGCACGTATATAGAAGAGGAGTTGGTCGCCGCTGCGGTCGAGACGTTCGAGGGGGGAGGTCATGACGGATTCAGCCTCCCTTCGGGGGGACGATCTGGAGGTAGATGCCGGTCATCACCATGTTCACGAAGAACAGCAGGATGAAGGTGATGACGACGGACTGGTTGACGGCGTCGCCCACGCCTTTGGGGCCGCCGCGCGGATTGAGCCCGCGGTAGGCGGCGACGATCCCGGCGATGAACCCGAAGATGAGCGCCTTCAGCTCGCTGATGTAGAGGTCGGGGAGCTGGGCGAGGGCGGAGAAGCTCTGCAAGTAGGCGCCGGGGGTGCCGTGTTGCAGGATGACGTTGAAGAAGTAGCCGCCGAGGGTGCCGACGACGGAGACCATGCCGTTGAGCAGGAGCGCGACCGTCATCGTGGCGAGCACGCGGGGCACGACGAGGCGCTGGACCGGTGAGACGCCCATGACGGTCATCGCGTCCAGCTCTTCGCGGATCTTGCGCGAGCCGAGGTCGGCGCAGATGGCGGAGCCGCCGGCGCCCGCGATGAGCAGGGCGACGATGAGGGGGCTGGCCTGCTGGATGACGGCCAGGACGCTGGCGCCGCCGGTGAAGGACTGGGCGCCGAGCTGCTGGGTCAGTGACCCGACCTGGAGCGCGATGACGGCGCCGAACGGGATCGACACGAGCGCGGCCGGCAGGATGGTGACACTCGCGATGAACCAGAACTGCTCGACGAACTCCCGGAACTGGAACGGCCGCCGGAAGGTCGCCCGCGCGACTTCGAGCCCGAGCGCGAACAGGTTGCCGGTCTGCCGGAGGGGCCCGAGGAGCGGATTGGGGGTACGGGGCGCGCCGCGTCGTCCCTTGACGTCGGTGACGGGGGGCGCCTGGGGCGCGGGGCCCGGAACTTTGTTGTCGACGCTCACTGGGTCACCGCCATGAACAAGCCTCTCCGGCGATTGCGGAGCGGGGTCCGGGGCAGAGCCCCGTGACCTGTGCGCCCTTGCGGGGTGCGGAGACGCCGGCAGCCGGTCAAGACGCGCCCCCCACCCGCGGCATCACCACAGTCGGCTCAGCCCCGCTGGACCCGTACGTGGCCCGGATCGCCGCAGCCGCGGACGGCGGCAACGTGTCCAGCATGCCCAGCACCCGCGCCCGCCGCCGGGCGACAGCGGCCCGCTCCCCCAGCCCCGGCGAGGGCTGGAGCTGCGGCACGAGGGCCCGCGGCTCCACCACCGCCCCGCCCCCGGAAGCCTCAGCGGCAAGCGTCGCCGCGTCCTTCTCCTCCGACATCCCGATGGGCCCCGCCTTGCTGGCGGTGAGGAACTGCGCCACGACCGGTTCCCGGCTGGTCAGCAGCACCTCCCGCGGCCCGAACGTCACGAGCTGCCGCCGGAAGAGCATCCCCATGTTGTCCGGCACGGTCGCCGCGATGTCGAGGTTGTGGGTGACGATGAGCATCGTCGCGTCGATCTTGGTGTTCAGGTCGATGAGCAGCTGGGAGATGAACGCGGTGCGGACCGGGTCGAGCCCGGAGTCGGGCTCGTCGCAGAGGATGATCTGCGGGTCCAGGACGAGGGCCCGCGCGAGCCCGGCCCGCTTGCGCATGCCGCCGCTGATCTCGCCGGGCAACTTCCCCTCGGCGCCCAGGAGTCCGACGACCTCGATCCGCTCCATGACGATGCGGCGGATCTCCGATTCCTTCTTCTTGGTGTGCTCGCGCAGCGGGAAGGCGATGTTGTCGAAGAGGTTCATCGACCCGAACATGGCGCCGTCCTGGAACATCAGCCCGAACAGCTTGCGGGCCTCCATGATGTCCCGCTCGGGGCTGCGCGCCATGTCGACGCCGTTGACGAGGACGCGCCCGCGCTCGGGCTTGAGCAGACCGATCAGCGACTTCAGGAAGACGGTCTTGCCGGTGCCGGAGGGGCCGAGCATGACGCTCACCTCGCCGGCGGGCAGCGTGAGACTGACGTCCTGCCAGATCTGCTGCTTGCCGAAGGACTTGGTGAGCCCTTCGACCTTCACTTCGATTCCCATCGCTTCTCACCTTCAGCGAGCGAGCTCGGCAGCGCACGGTAATTCGCTTCATACGCGCCGGACAAGATCCCGGAGCGGCCGCCCCGAATCTTCCTGAAAACTTGTCATCCGGTGACAAGAGAGTGGCTCTCCCTTGTCGGAGGATGAGTGAAAGTCCGAGGCGGGACCCCGTCCCACCGGGGGTACGGCGAAGGCGGGGCCCCGCCACGGGGACACCGGCCGGAAGGAGGGCGCCGACCGGATCTCCGGCAACTCCGGGCCGACGGATGCATCGACCTGGAGAGAAGAAACTTTTTCCGACGTTACGGCCGAGTAACCTTGCCTAGCAATACCGGTAGGCCACATTTCCGGCCCCGATTCCGGGACCCCGTGGTTTGTCACCGGGCGACAAGATCCGGCGCATCCCGCGGGTTCCCGGGCGGGGCCGGCGCTCACTTGACCGCCGAGTGCCAGTACTGGGAGAAGACCTTGCCCTGGTTCGGGGCGGCGGCGCCCGGGTCGTTCAGGGTGCCCAGGTAGGTCTGGGTGTTGTTGAGCTTGAGGCTGTTGACGCCCGAGGCGGCCGGGAGGCCGGACTTGAGGTTGACGGCCCAGTTGAAGGCGCCGAGCCCCAGGGGACCGCAGCCGCTCGCGCCCGGCGCGGCGAAGGTGACGTCCTGCTGGGTCGAGCCGGTCAGCGCGAGCCGGCCGAAGGGGCCGTCCGCCGCGGGCGTGCCGTTGGACGTGGCGCTGTCCGCGGCGATGTCCGGCGCCGCGACGTTCTGCGGGCGCAGCACGATGGGGGCGGACTTGGTGCCGATGTAGCAGTTGCCGCCGATGAGCGGGTTGCTGAGGTGGATGCGGACCGGTATCGAGATGATCGGCTGGCCCTCTGAGGCTCCGGCGAGCAACTGGAAGTCCGAGGGCGTGCCCACGGATTCGACGGTCGCCACGATCCGGTTGAGCGTGCTGTTGGTGATCTGCCCGCAGAGAGCGCTGACCACCGGCACCGAGCTGGGGCACATCAGCCCGAGCAGGCCGCCGGGGAGGTCGGCGGGGGCGGCGACGAGCGCGCCGTCCGACGGGGCGACCACCGAGTTGGTGCCGTCGGCGTGGGTGATGATGCCCGCCTGGAGGTCGGTCTTCCCGGTCGGGACGACCGAGCTGCCGATCTTGATGACCCCGCTGGCCGAGCTGGAGGAGATGCACGTCGCCTGGTCGTCGATGCCGTCGGCGCCCAGCATGGCCGCGTTGTCGACCGGGCAGCGGTTGAACGGCGCCCAGTTCCCGTTCAACTGAGTGCCGGCCGCGCTGGAGGTGCCGATGGAGGCGATCGTCGCCAGGGCGGCCGTCGCGCCGAGGACGGACATACGTCTGAGAGTGGCCATGCCGGTTTTCCCTTCTCGTAGGGGAATGCGAGCCCGGACGTTACTCACGGGAAACCTTTCGCACAATGGGCCTTGCTGACACTTCTTCCACTACTCGCGGGTTTAGCGTCGAGTGAGCATCCGCCACCGCTGTTTGCGCACTGGGTGAGTGTTTCCCGGAGCGCGGCGCAAACTCCTCACTCGCGGACAAGGAAAGTTGCACGATCTATGTCCGGGGAGACAAGAAAAACTGCGCGTTCTGATCCTTCCGAGGAACCTCGGACTTTCTTATTGCGGCTTTCGGTTACTGGCTCGTAACGTCCGTCCTGAAGGCGCCGCAGGTTGGCCTGTGGCCGATTGCCCGCGGTTGCCTGACGTTGCGACACGGTCGCGTCACCGCGAAGCGGTCACGCTCCCCCTCAATTCACCCTCGTTCACGCGGAGGAACCACTGTGCGCAGATTCGCCCGTAACACCGCCCTCGCCGCTGCCGCGCTCGGCTCGGCCGTCGGACTCTCCATCTCGTCGGCCTCGGCGACGGCTCTGGCCACGTACACGGTCACGCCTGGTGGGGCGTACACGGCCAACGCCAGCGGCCCGACGCTGAAGGTCGGCACCACCACGCTGAACTGCACCTCGTCACAGGCCAAGGGCACCCTGAAGTCCGGTTCCGGCCTGGCCGGCGCGCAGATCGGCAAGATCACCACGCTGTCGTTCAGCGGCTGCACCGTCGCCGGTATCCCGTTCACGGTCTCCAGCACCGCGTCGACCACCACGCCCTTCTACATCAACGCCACGGGCACGACGGCGAACCACATCGACGGCAACATCAGCGGCATCAACGCCAGCATCAGCGGCACGGGCTGCCACGCGACCTTCGTGGGCACCACGAACGGCTACTACGAGAACACCTCGAACTCGCTGAACATCACCGGCGGCGGCTCCCTCGCCGCGCAGTCGGGCGCCAGCTGCCTGGGCCTGATCACCGCCGGCGCGCACGCGGACTTCAAGGCGAAGTACGTGCTGACCAGCACGCAGACGATCACCTCCCCGTGATCGCGTAGCAGTGCGAAGCCCGTCGCCGGGTCACCACTCGGCGGCGGGCGTGCACGCGTTTGCGGGGCAGGTCCGGCGCGGGCGAGGGAACACGACTTCAGGAGGCAAGGACCAGATGAATGCGAACGGGAAGCGGACAGGGACCGACTCACGACGCCTGGTGCGGGTGGCGTCGGTGGCCTCGGCCGCACTGGTCGCCGGGCTGCTGTCGGGTTCTGGTTCGCAGGCCGATGAAAAGCCCCTCCCCTCCGTCGAGTTGGCATACGAGTGCACCCTCCCGCCGGCTTCGGGGAGCGATGCCACGGCGCCGGCGGTGAAGCTGGACGCCACGGTGAAGGTGTCCACCCAGGCGCCGGCGACCGCCGTCACGGGTCAACCGATCCAGATCGGTCCCGTGCAGGTCGACACGCGGTTGCCCCGCGCGGTACTGGCCGCATCGCTGCCTGCCGGAGCCGAGTTGACGAGTGAGGCGGCCCTCGGCGTTCAGGTGCGGCAGAACAAGGACACGGCGGATGCGACCTGGTCCGGTCTCGGTGCCCGGACCACCGTCCCGGCGGAGGGCCCGGACATCACCCTGGCCCACACCGGAGACGTCGCCTCCGTCACCGTGAACGCGTCGGGCACCGTCGAACTCCTCGCACGGCAACTGGTGCTGACGGTGTCCCCCGCGAACGCGAGTCCCGTCACCGCCACCTGCTCACCGGCCGAGGGCGCCGATCCGCTACTGGCCCGGATCGCCGTCCCTGGTGACCCCGAGACGGACCCGGGCGGTTCCTCGCCATCGAGTTCACCGACGGACGACAGCGGTGAGGACACGAGCGACGGCGTCACCGTCACTCCGAAGGACGAGCCGAAGGCGGAAGCCACCACGTGCGGTCCGCGGCCGAAGGGCGAGCCCGACCTCAGTCAGGTGCCACTTCCGCCCGGTCAGAACCCCACCCCATTTCCCATCGACGGCATCCAGAGCTGCGCCTACGCCGTGGGACTCGCCACGGTGCGCAAGCAGAACGGCTCGATGATCATCAATGATCCGTCCGCGTCACCTGCGCTGATGGACGTCGACGGCGCCATGCAGGTCGCCAACTACTACAACGAAGAGACCCAGGAGAACTATCTCCGGCTCGACTCCGTCGGACTGCTCACCCTTCCGGACGCCACGTCGACCTTCCTCGGCTTCGGCTTCGTTCCCGTGTCCGCGAAAGTGGCGTTCGAGAACAGCCCGATCAGCATCTCCACCGGCAACATGACCGGCCCACTTGACCCGTTCGCCGTGGTGACGTTCGTCCAGACCCTCCGCATCCGCTCCGTGAAGGTGAACGGAACCACCCTCCCGGTCGGCTCCAGCTGCCGCACCGAGAAGCCCTTCCGGGTGACCCTGCGCGGAAAGTTCGGCGCGGACGGCAGCGGAAGCTACGTCAACGTCTTCGCGGGTGGTCTCCTCTCCGGCAAGGTCACGATCCCCGCCTTCACCGGCTGCGGGGTCGGCGGCGAGAACCTCAACCCGCTCTTCACCGCGTCCATCAGCGGTCCGGACAACCTGATTTCCATGAATCAGGCCCCTGTCTGCGGTCTCGACCCCGCCGGCGCGTTCGGCTGCCCGCCGGTAGTGCCCTCCCTGCCCCCGTTCAAGCTGCCGTGACCATCCCCACCGTCCCATCACTTCTCAGCCACATTCCCCACGCCGCACTCGTTCTCTGTGCAACAGATGTACAACGCACAGTAGTTGATCTAATTTCATAGGTCCTATTGGTATGCATCTGGCGAGCGGGACAGCTGCGCACCCGTGCGTCGTCCCGCCCGGCTCCCACCCGGCGCTCGGACAAGCGAGGAAAGTGGCCATGCCCCTGCCCGCGCACACGAAGGATGTCGACGACCCCCTGGGTCCACTGCCCCGTGAGTTCGCCCGCATCATGCGCCCCGAACTCCCCGGTCTGATCAAGGAGATCGGGGTCGAGGTCACGCGCGCGTTCCCGGAGTACGCCGCGTTGCTGAGCGGACCGAACGAGACGGCGATCCGGCAGGGCGTCGAGCAGAGCCTGAAGGCCTTCGTGGACCGGGTCGCCGACCCCGACGCCTCGACCGCGACCCGCGACGAACTGCTGCGCACGTTCGGCCGCGTCGAGGCGTACGAGGGCCGGGACCTCAACACGCTCCAGGGCGCCTACCGCCTCGGCGCCCGGGTCGCGTTACGCCGCGCGAAGGATCTGGGCCGCCGCTTCGACCTCTCCCCCGGCCTCCTGCTGACCTTCGCCGAGGCCCTCTTCGCCTACGTCGGAGAGCTGGAGGAGCTGTCCCACGAGGGGTACATGGAGGTGCAGTCGCGCACGGGCGCGGCGGGCGAGGTCCTGCGAAGACGGCTGCTGCACCTGCTGCTGGCGGGCACACCGCTGACGCACGCCACCATCAACAGCCTGTGCGAACAGTCGGGCTGGCAGCTTCCCGCCGAAGTGACCATGATCGCCTTACGGATCCCCGCCGAGTACGTCCAGGCGGGCCTGCCCACCGACGTCCTCGCGGACCTCGGCGCCCCCCAACCGCACCTGCTGATCCCCGGCCCGCTCACCGCGGAGCGCCGCGCCATGCTCGCGGGCGCCGCCCCCGGCAGCTCGTACGCCATCGGCCTGACCGTGCCCACCGAGCAGGCCGCCGACTCGCTGCGCTGGGCCCGGCAGGTGCTGCAACTCGTGGACGACGGGATCGTGCCCGACGCCCAGGTCATCGAGGCCGGCGACCACTTGACGACCCTGTGGCTGCTCTCCGACCCGGCCCTGGTCACCCAGCTCGCCGCGCGCGAACTCGCCCCGCTCGACAAGGCGTCCGGCGCGCGCCGGGCCCGCCTGGTGGAGACGCTGCACGCCTGGCTGACGACGCGCGGCACCGCGCACGAGGTCGGCAGCATGCTCAACGTGCACGCCCAGACCGTCCGCTACCGGCTGCGCAATCTCGACTCGCACTACGGCGACTGGCTGGAGGACCCCGATCACCGCTTCGCCCTGGAGGCGGCGCTGCGCGCGCTGCACCTCCAGGGCAAGGACTACGCGGAGTAGACCCGCACGAACGCGCCGAACGCCTCCGGCGAGAACGCGATGCTCGGGCCCGCAGGGTCCTTCGAGTCCCGCACGGCGACAGCGGCACAGGGGGTCCCGGCGACCTCCACGCACTCACCGCCCTGGGCACCGCTGTACGTGGACTTCTGCCAGGCGAGCGCGCCGACGGGAGCGCACTCGACACAGTCACCACCCTGGTCGCCGCTGTAACTGGACCTACGCCACTGGATGTTCGTCGACTTCGGCATAGTGCTCCTCCATCACGTACCGGATCAGCTCCGCCGAGTCCCGCACGGACAGAGCAGCGGCTTGCAGGTGATCGTAACGGAGCGAGCAGTCCTTGACGGTGGCCGGATCGGCAGTCGGGTGCCCTTGCCCGTACCCCTCGGTGTAGACGATGGGCGGGTCGGACGGGAAGCGGTAGAGGTTGTACGAGCCCTGCGCCCCCGCGTGCGGGCCCGCCGAGAACGGCAGTACCTGCACATTGACCCGCGGATCGTTCTCGTACGACAGCAGCCGCTCGAACTGGCGCCGCATCGCCGCCTGTTGACCGACCCCCATGTCCTGGTAGAGCACGCCCTCGCCGAGGATCAGCCAGACCAGCGGCGGTTGCTCCTTGTCCAGGATGCGCTGGCGGGCGAGCCGGACCTCCGTGCGGTCGTCGAGGTGCTCCTGGTCGAGCGCGCCGAGCACGGCCCGCGCGTACTCCCGGGTCTGGAGCAGCCCGTGCACCAGGTGGGTGTGGAAGGCGCGGATCTCGACCGCGCGCGCCTCCAACTCGGCGACCTGCTGGAACCAGACCGGCAATCGGGAGCGCAGGACGAGGCCGACCAGCCGCGAGAAGAAGCCGTCCGTGCCGAGCCCGGCGTCGAGGCGCTCGCTGAACTCCGGGGTCGGCAGCTTGCGGGCACTCTCGATCTGGCCCACCAGGGACCCCGTGTAGTTGAGGATCGCGCCCAGCTTGTCCTGGGTCAGACCGGCGGCCTCCCGGTGCCGTCGCAGCTCGAAGCCGTAGTAGTCGAGCGGTGAGGCGCTCGGGTCGAGGACGTTCACGTTGGCCATGCAGCCCCCTCAGGTCGGCTGCACAGCGTAGTCAACTCGCTACGGGTGCACCCGGATCGGGGAGGGAATCCACCTGTGCGGGTGGTTCTTCCCGGGTTCGTGCCCGGGGGCCCTGGAGCGCGTAGGTGAGGAGGAAGCCGAGGCCGACGACGGTCGCGCCGCCCACCGCGTCGAGGACCCAGTGGTTGCCGGTGCCGACGATCGCGGAGACCGTGCACAGGGGGTGGATGACCCCGAGGGCCTTCACCCACTTCCGGCGCGCCAGGACCACGATGACGATGCCGCACCACAGGGACCAGCCGAAGTGCAGCGAGGGCATCGCCGCGTACTGGTTCGTGAGCTGGGTGAGCGTGCCGTAGTCGGGCTTGGAGAAGTCCTGGGCGCCGTGCACGGTGTCGATGAAGCCGAGCCCGGGCATCAGCCGCGGCGGGGCGAGCGGGTAGGCCCAGAAGCCGACGAGGGCGAGCAGCGTGGCGAAGCCGAGGGCCGAGCGGGCCCAGCGGTACTCGGCGGGGCGGCGCACGTACATGAGCGCGAGGAGGCTGAGCGGGACCACGAAGTGGAACGACGTGTAGTAGAAGTTGAAGAAGTCCTTCAGCCAGGTGGCGTGCAGGGCGACCGAGTGGTTGACCCAGTGCTCGATGTCGAGGTGCAGGAACTTCTCGACGGAGTGGATCTGCTGCCCGTGGTGCTCGGCGGTGGCCCGGCCGCCGGAGATGGTGCCGCCGGTCGCGGCGAGCCGCACCTGCTGGTAGGCGGAGTAGCCGACGCGGATGAGGAGCAGTTCGAGGATGAGGTTCGGGCGGGTGGTGACCCGGCGCCAGACCGGCACGAGCGGCACCCGGGCCCAGCGGGCGGGGACGGGCGCCGCGTAGGCGGTCGGGACCGGGTCCTCGTACCGGGGTGAGGTCCGGGAGAGGAAGGGGACGGCGCAGGCGGCGGCAAGGGCCGCGATCAGCACGACGTTGTCCCGCACCGGTTCGAGCGACGCCATCTCCGGCAGCAGCATCTTCGGCGGCAGCGTCAGCGCGAGGACGACGAGGACCGGCCACATGGGGCGGTCGGAGGCGCGCTTGCCGACCCGGCCGACGACGGCGAGGAGCACCCACAGCAGCTGGTGCTGCCAGGTCGTCGGGGAGACGGCGACGGCGACACAGCCCGTGACGGCGACGGCGAGCAGTAGCTGTCCGTCGCGCGCGTACGTGACGGCGCGGCGCAGCCCGAGTACGGCGACCACCGCGCCGAGGGCGAGGAAGAGCACCTTCTCCGCCGGGCCCGCCAGGCCGAACCGGAGCAGCATGCCGTGCAGCGACTGGTTGGCGCCGGCGGCCGGGTCGGTGGCCAGGCCGGCGCCCGCCAGGTGATGTATCCAGTACGTCCACGAGTCGTGCGGCATCGCCGCCCAGGCGACGGCCGTGGCGGCGGCGAAGGTTCCGGCGGTGGTCAGGGCGGCGCGTCTGCGGCCGGTGCACCAGAGCAGTGGCGCGAAGAGCAGCACCGTCGGCTGGAGGGCGGCGGCGACGCCGATGAACACGCCGGACGCGCGCTGCCCGCGAACGGTGAAGCAGCCGAGCAGGACGAGCAGGACCGGCAGGATGCTGGTCTGGCCGAGCGTGAAGGCGTTGCGCACCGGCAGGGAGAGCATCAGCAGGCTGATCGCGATCGGCGTCGCGAACAGGGACGTCCGGCGCGAGACGGGCGCCGGCAGGGCGCGGGCGGCGACCACGCCGAGCGCGACGACGAGGACGAGCGAGCCGAAGGTCCAGCCCCAGCCGAGCGCCTGCTCGGCGGCGCGGGAGAGCGGTTTGAGGACGAGCCCGGCGAAGGGGGTGCCGGTGAACCGGTCGGGCGCGTCGTACAGGGAGCCCTTGACGTGCAGCACGCCCTGGGGCCCGATCCAGGTCTCCAGGTCGGTGAGGCGTTCGCCGCGCGGGGTGCTGAGGACGGCGACGAGCTGACGTGCGGCGAGTACCGCGGCGAGCAGCCACAAGCCGGCGCGCACGGCGCTCATCCGTCCCGTCGCCGCGTCCGCCGGTCCCGTCATCGGCCTTCCGTGCTCCACGTTCGCCACGCGCTCCCGGCCCTCCCGTCCGTCGGCTTCCGGACGGAAGCCCCATGTCGTCCTGGTTCGTCCTGGTCGTCCCCTAGAGGGTCGCACCGCCCCACTTGTGGGACGCACGCAACCCCCGCTTCACCTGTCCGTCGACCCGTATTTGACCGGAAGACGCCCTTCCGCGGCCGCTCCGTCGCGCCGCCCACGGGCTTGGTTCCGCGACAAAGATCACAGATTCGCTTGTTTGCGATGCGTAAAGCTATCGGAGTTTTAGCAGGTCAGAGCTGATTTATGGACGTAACGCACTGGAATCCTCACGATCCGTCACGTTCCCGGACGCCCCTATGGTCGTTTTGAGGCCGTTCCCCGGGGACGGCCTCTGCCCTTGTCCCCCACGAAAGGCAGGCGAGCGGACCCTTGGCCAGCGCCACGACCATCGCAGTCAGTACCGGCAAGGTCGCCACCCCGGTGCGCGGCCGTACCGCCACCGATGTCACCGTCACCGATCCCTCGCTGGTCAAGCGCGCGGTCAAGGCCGCGGCGCTCGGCAACGCGATGGAGTGGTTCGACTTCGGCGTCTACGGCTACCTGACCGCGACGCTCGGCCACGTCTTCTTCCCGACGGCGTCGAGCACGGCGCAGGTCCTCTCCACGCTCGGCACGTTCGCCGCCGCCTTCCTGGTGCGCCCGATCGGCGGCGCCTTCTTCGGCCCGCTCGGCGACCGCATCGGCCGGCAGCGCGTGCTCGCCATCACCATGATCATGATGGCGGCGGGCACCTTCGCGATCGGCCTGATCCCGTCGTACGGCACCATCGGCGTGTGGGCGCCGGTGCTACTGATCGTGGCACGCATGCTCCAGGGCTTCTCGACGGGGGGCGAGTACGGCGGCGCGTGCACCTTCATCGCCGAGTACGCCCCGGACAAGCGGCGCGGCTTCTTCGGCTCGTTCCTGGAGTTCGGCACGCTCGTCGGCTACGTCGTGGGCGCGGGCCTGGCGACGGCGCTGACCACGCTGCTCTCCGACGGCGACCTGTACAGCTGGGGCTGGCGCCTGCCGTTCCTGATCGCCGGTCCGATCGGCCTGGTCGGGCTCTACGTGCGGATGAAGCTGGAGGAGACCCCGGCGTTCCAGAAGCTGGCGGAGGAGGCCGAGACCAAGCAGAAGGCCCTGCCCAAGCCGAAGCTGAAGGACATGTTCGTCGGCAACGGCAACGCGATGGCCATCTGTATCGCCCTCGTCCTCGTCTTCAACGTCACCGACTACATGCTGCTCTCCTACATGCCCACCTTCCTCAGCGAGGAGCTCGGCTACGACGCCACGCACGGCACGCTCATCCTCATCGGCGTGATGGTGCTGATGATGTGCGTGCAGATCCCGATGGGCCGGGCCAACGACCGCTTCGGCCACCGCGTCGTCATCGGCGCGGCCTGCGCCGGCTTCGTCCTGCTCTCCGTCCCCGCGGTGCTGCTGATCCGCGCGGGCTCCACCTGGGGCATCGCCGCCGGCCTCGCCGCCCTCGGCCTGCTCCTGGTCGGCTTCACGTCGTCGATGCCCTCGACGCTGCCCGCCCTGTTCCCGACGAAGGTCCGCTACGGCTCGCTGTCCGTCGGCTTCAACCTCTCGGTGTCCCTGTTCGGCGGCACCACCCCGCTCGTCGCGGCGGCGCTCATCGCGGCCACCGGTGACCTGATGATCCCGGCCTACTACATGATGGCCGCGGCGCTCGTCGGCGGGATCGCGGTCTGGCGCATGCGGGAGTCGGCGGGCCGCCCGCTCCCGGGCTCCCCGCCCGCGATCTGACCCGGCCGCGCCGCCGGACCGACCCCGGACGGCGCCTGCCCGGCCCCTCAACTCTCGTGGTAGAAACCCACGTTCACGCTGCGCGGGCCGCTCCGGTCGAGGACGACGACCTCACCGGAGCCGCCGCGCGGCAACCGCAACTCCCCGCCGTACGCGAGAGGTTGTCCCGGCCCCGGCGCGTCCCCGAGCCGCACCCGTACCTCCGCGGCGGGATCGCCCTGGGACCCGCGCAGCCAGCACAGGCTCCACTCCGCCCCGGGCCCGTACCGGAACTCCAGGTGCACCCGCGACACGAACAGCCAGTCCTCCGGCGTCACGAGCCGGCACGCACCGGCGTCCCGCCCCACCCGAAGCACGGCTCCGGGTTCGCTGTCCACCTCGGCCATCACCATCCCGGCCGTGGCCCCCGCGTCACCGCCGGCCATCGTGGCCATGGTCAGTTCGAGCACCGCACCCCCCGTGTCCGTGTCCCTGACAGCGGCATCCTAGGGCCTGCCGCGGGCGTCCTGGGCTGAGAACAGCGGCCTGGGCGACAATGGGGCCATGACCGAACGCAAACCTCCTGGCGTCAGTTTCGAGTCATTCGTCGACAAGCAGATCCGCGACGCCGAGCGCCGCGGCGACTTCGACGCGCTGCCCGGCGCCGGCCGCCCGCTGGGCGCGGTGAGCGACGCCCCGTACGACGAGAACTGGTGGATCAAGCAGAAGCTGGCCCGCGAGGGCCTGTCGGTCCTGCCGCCCAGCCTGGCCCTGCGCAAGGAGGCCGAGGATGCCCTGGAGGCGGCCGCGAAGGCCCCGTCGGAGACGGCGGTGCGGCGGATCATGACCGACATCAACGCCAAGATCAGCGAGATGATGTTCAAACCGCCACCGGGCCCGCCGCTGGGCCTGAAGCCGTACGACGTGGACGAGATCGTCCGCGACTGGCGGGCGTCCCGTCCGGCGCCGGATGGTGGTACGGCAGGATGACCCCATGAGCATCGTCAAGATCAACGTCCTGGCCGTCCCGGCCGAACAGCGCGAGATCCTGGAGAAGCGGTTCGCCTCCCGCGCCGGCTCCGTGGAGAACTCCGACGGCTTCGAGTGGTTCGAGCTGCTGCGCCCCGTCGAGGGCACCGACGACTACCTGGTCTACACGCGCTGGCGTGACGAGGCGGCGTTCCAGGCGTGGATGGAGGGCCCGATGAAGGCGGCCCACCAGGGCGGCGCCGACCGCCCGAAGCCGGCGTCGAGCAGCTCCTCGCTCTGGTCCTTCGAGGTCGTCCAGCAGACGGCGCCGAAGGGCGCGTAGCGCTGCGGCGGACAGGGCGTGTGCTGCACCACGGGACACGTCGGTCGACCAGGACGAGAAGCTCCTCGACACCGCGTTCGGTGACCGCTCCAACTGCGTGATGCGGCTGCCCCACCAGCGAACAGCCAGCCGTCCTGAGATCGCTTTCGGTCAAGATCTGCTTGGTCGGCATGGCAACGCGCCTGCGCCGCCACGATGTTCTGTATGGCGACTACGGGGGCAAGCAAGACACAGTTCGGTGGGCTGGGCAAATGGTGGGGAGTCCTGGCGGGTGCGCTGCTGATCGCAGCGTGGATCAACTCCGCCGCGGGACCGGCGGTGGTGGCCGGCCTGTCCGCCGCGGTACTCCTCTGGTGCTTTTTCCAGGCGCCTGTCACCTGTGGCGCACCCGTCCGCGGGCGGACAGACGGCTGCCGCAACAACGCCGCCGGCTTGTTGCTGGGGTGCCACATCCGCCAGCACCGCTGGCAGAAGCTGAAAATGCTGATCCTCCGTCGACAGTTGAGAGCCTTCTGCGCCGGGCTGTTCTCCGACGGCAAGGCGGCCATCGTCACCTTGGCCGGGCTGGGCAGCTTCGTTTCAGGTCTCGTCGCGTTGGTCCCTGGCGTTGTCGTGCATTGAAAACCTGCACCGCTGGCCCGCCGGGTGTAGGGACGCGCGGGGGCGGTGGTCGTACCGGTCAGGAATGGAGAAGCCTCGGGGGGCCCGGCGGCCCTAGCGTTGCGGACATGACCTCCCTCGCATCCGTGACCCTCGAGGTGGCCGACATCGCGGCCGCCGAACGTTTCTACGCCGCGGCCTTCGGGCTCGGCCCCGAACTGGCCCTGCGGGCCTCCCAGGAGGCGACGAGCGGTTTCCGCGGTTTCACGTTGTCGCTCACGGTCGCCCAGCCCGCCGATGTCGACGCCCTCGTCACCGCAGCCGTCGAGGCCGGCGCCACCACGGTGAAGCCGGCCTCGAAGTCGCTGTGGGGTTATGGCGGCGTCGTCCGGGCCCCGGACGGCACGCTCTGGAAGCTCGCCTCCTCCGCGAAGAAGAACACCGGCGCCGCCACCCGGAACATCGACTCGTTCGTCCTGCTGCTCGGCGTCGAGGACGTCAAGGCGAGCAAGCAGTTCTACGTCGGGCAGGGCCTGGCCGTGGACAAGAGCTTCGGCAGCAAGTACGTGCAGTTCGCCGCCGGGACCGGGGCGGTCACACTGGGCCTGTACAAGCGCGCCGCCCTGGCCAAGGACGCCGGTGTTCCCGCCGAGGGCGCGGGTTCGCACCGGATCGTGCTGGGCGGCACCGCCGGGTCGTTCACCGACCCCGACGGTTTCGCCTGGGAAGCGGCGTCCCTGGCCAGGACGGGCGAGTAGCGGCCGGAGTCACAGGCTCAGCAGGCGCTCCGCCGTCTCGCGGTAGTCCCGCAGCGCCAGCCGGAGCCGCTCCGTGTCCTCCTCGGACTCCTCCCAGGACGTGCGCAGGGTACGGCGGCGGCCCGCGAGGGTCTCGGTGAGCTTGGCCGTCAGGTCCTCCAGGACGTGGTCGGCCTCCTCCACGGCGGCCCGGGGCTGGTCCACGAACCCGGCGACGGCGTGCTTGAGCCGTCCCTCCAGGTCCTCCCGGGTGTCCGGGGCGACCAGCGCGGAGTTCGGACCGTGGGCCTCCCGGGTGCCGCCCGGACCATGCGGCCCGGAGCCATCATGGTGGCCGGTCTCGCCGTGGCGGCCGCCGGTTCCGTGCAGCCCGGTGGCGTCGGTCCGGTCGGGGTCGCGGTGGAGCCCCGCGCCGCCGGTGTCACCGGCGAACCCGGCGTCACCGTGACCGGGCTGTACGCCGGTGTCGCGGTGGTGGCCGGTGCCCTCGGGTACCGGCGCGGCGAGCGGATCGGTACCGGCCGGGACGCCCGTCCCCGGGGCCGGGGGCTGTTCCCGGGTCTCGTGCCGGGGAGCAGCCCCCGGCCGGCCCGCGCCGGGAGCGAGCGGGTCCTGCGACGGGTCGCGCCCCGCCACCGAACCGTCCTGCCGTCCCGGCACCGCGCCCTCGTGCATCCCCGGCACCGCACCCTGCTGCTGCCCGCTCACCGCTTCCTCCTGCCGTCCCGGCACCACACCGTCATGCCGCCCAGGCACCGCGTCCGCGTGGCGCCCGGGGACGGACCCCTCCTGCGGGTCCGTCGGGTAACCGTCCTGCCGTCCTCGGTCGATCTCCGTCATCGTCTCTCAACTCCCCTTCGCAAGGCGCCCCTTGAGGGGGCTCGTCGGCTCGTTCCGCGTCGTCGTGCCGTCCGGGGTCCGCCCCGCCGTGTCGTCCCTGTGGTCCCGGTGGGCGACGCGTCCGCCCGTTCCGACCAGGTCGTCGAAGAGGGCCCGTGCCTCGACCATCGCGGCCCGCAGCTCCTCCGTGCCGGACCCGTTCTCCCCGGCGCCGCCCCGGTGGGCGTGGGCCGCCAGGTGGATGCGCCGGTAGCCGTGCACATGGGGGCCGTGGTGGACGGAGAGGGCCTCGAACTGGTCGTCGTAGCGGCTGCCGTCGGGAAAGCCGCGCTCCTTCGCCAGGTCGCCGATGAGCTGGTCCGCCTCGGCGACCGCCTCCACGGGCGACTCGACGAAGCGCTCCTGGGCTGCGGCCCAGCGCGCCCGGTACCGCTCGCGGGCGGCGGGCTCCAGCTCGTGTGCGCGCAGCGAACCGTGCCGCCGCACCCGCTCGGTCAGCTCGTGCTCAGCGGCTTTCTTGTCGCCGTTGTGGTGCGCGACGACCCGCTCGTACTCGGGCCCGAAGCGGCTCTTGAGGCTCCGTCCGCCGCGGGGCTTGGTCCGCGCGGCGAAGACGCCCGCCGCGACGACGACCACGATCCCCACCACGATCAGAGCGATGATCACGCCTGTGGACATGGGTGTCTTCCCGACCTTCCCGGTATCCGTCGAATAGGGGTCAGCTGTCAACCGTGCTTACCGACAACCGGGTTGCCCGCCCCGGCGGGCTCAAACAGGCGGCGCCGTCCCCGGCGGCCGCGGGGCGCAATCCGGTTGCGCCACCGCGCCCCACCGCCCCCACAATGCGCCATGCACACCCGCTGGACCATCGCGCCCGAACCCTACGACTCCCCTGTCGCCGCCGCCCTGTGGCGGGCGTACTACACGGAGGTCAGCGACCGCTGGTATCTGCTGCACGAGGGGCACACCACCGCCCCGGCGGAGCTGGAGCGGGAGATCGCCGCCGTCTCCGGCGTCGAACTCGCCCCGCCCTGCGGCGTGTTGCTGGTCGGCCGGCACGACGGGGAGCCGGCCGGGTGCGCGGGCGTGCGGCTGGTCGACGCGGAGACCGCCGAGCTGACCCGCGTCTACGTCCGCGGGGAGCTGCGCGGCCGGGGCGGGGCGCCGCTGCTCGTGGCGGCGGCCGAGGAGGCTGCCCGCGCCCTGGGCGCGAGCCGTGTCCGCCTCGACACCCGCAGCGACCTCACGGAGGCCCGCGCCCTGTACGCCCGGCTCGGCTACGAGGAGACCGGCCGGCACAACGACGACATCTACGCCGAGCACTGGTTCCGCAAGACCCTGGTCGGTTAGGGCCTCGCGGGCGGCACCGGCGTCAGGCCGCTAGTCCCGCCCGCCCGCCACCGTCGGCATGCGGTCGCTCCGCGTCCGACCCGCACATCTCGGCGTTCAGTTCGTGGACCAGCTGGTGCAGGTCCGTGGGGCGGTCGGGCGTCCACCAGTCGCCGAGCAGCTCCGCGAGCGACTCCTCGCGAGCCGCGCCGAGCCGGGCGGCGACCGTCCTCCCCTCGTCGGTGAGGGCCAGATCGAGGCCCTCGCGCACCGCGAGCCCGCGCTCCTCCACCTGGCGCGCCGCCTCGATGATCACCGGCAGCGGGACGGCGCTGCGCTCGGCGAGGACGGCGGGCTCGGCCCAGCCGTACCGGCTGACGCGCAGGACGAGCCAGCCGGCCGCCGGGAGCAGGTCGTATCCGGCCCGCGCGGTGATCTTCTCGTAGATCTCGCGGCGCCCCTCGCGCGTCCCGAGCGTCGACAGGGCCCGCGCCACCTCGTCGTAGGAGGAGCGCTCCACGGGGTTGGAGGCGAGCGTCTGCGTCTGGTCGGGCGCGGTGACGGAGGCGCGCAGCTTGTCCTCGCGCAGGAACCAGGAGAGGACGAAGGCGGCGAGGGCGACCGGGACCGCGTAGAGGAAGACGTCGGTGATGGCGGTCGCGTACGCGTGCAGGACCGGGCCGCGCAGCGTGGGCGGGAGCGTGCCGATGCCGCGCGGGTCGGCCTTGAGCGAGTCCGGGGTGATGCCGCCGGGCACCTGCTGCCCGCTCAGCGCCGACGTGAGCTTGGTGGCCAGGCGGTTGGCGAAGACGGTGCCGAAGATCGCGACGCCGAAGGAGGCCCCGATGGAGCGGAAGAAGGTGGCGCCCGAGGTGGCGACGCCCAGGTCCTCGTAGGGCACCGCGTTCTGCACGATGAGGACGAGCACCTGCATGACGAGGCCGAGGCCGAGGCCGAAGACGAAGAAGCAGGCGCTCATCTGCCAGGTGGAGCTGGTCTCGTCGAGGTTGTGCAGCAGGAGCAGGCCGATCGTGGTGACGGCGGTGCCGGCGACGGGGAAGACCTTCCAGCGGCCGGTGCGGCTGACGATCTGGCCGGAGATGGTCGAGGAGAGCAGCAGGCCGATCACCATGGGCAGCATGTGCACGCCGGACATGGTCGGGGAGACACCCCGCACGACCTGGAGGAACGTCGGCAGGTAGGTCATCGCGCCGAACATCGCGAAGCCGACGACGAAGCTGATGACGGCGGCGAGGGTGAAGGTGCGGACCCTGAACAGTTTCATCGGCAGCACCGGCTCGGCGGCCCGGAACTCCACGCGCACGAAGAGCGCGCCGAGGACGACGCCGAACACGGCGAGGCCGATGATCTGCGGCGAGCCCCAGCCCCACGTCGTGCCGCCGAGCGAGGCGACGAGGACGAGACAGGTGGCGACGGACGCGATGAGGAAGGTGCCGAGGTAGTCGATGCGGTGCTTCCTGGCGCGGACCGGGATGTGCAGGGCGGTGGCGATGACAAGGAGCGCGACGACGCCGACCGGCAGGTTGACGTAGAAGACCCAGCGCCAGCTGAGGTGCTCGGTGAACAGGCCGCCGAGCAGCGGTCCGAGCACACTGGTCGCGCCGAAGACGGCGCCGAACAGCCCCTGGTACTTGCCGCGTTCGCGCGGGGAGACGAGGTCGCCGACGATCGCCATGGACAGCACCATCAGGCCGCCGCCGCCCAGTCCTTGCAGCGCGCGGAAGCCGATCAGCTGCGGCATGTTCTGCGCCATGCCGCAGAGCGCCGAGCCGGTCAGGAAGATCACGATGGCGAGCTGGAAGAGCCGCTTGCGCCCGTACTGGTCGCCGAGCTTGCCCCACAGCGGCGTCGCGGCGGTCGCGGCGAGCATGTACGCGGTCACCACCCAGGACAGGTGTTCGAGGCCGCCCAGGTCACTGACGATCGTCGGCAGCGCGGTGGAGACGATGGTCTGGTCGAGCGCGGCCAGCAGCATGCCGAGCAGCAGCGCCCCGATGGAGACGAGGACACCCCCGGTCTTGGCCATCTCCGCGGGCGGCGCCCGGTGCCCGCGGGAGCTGCCGCCGCCCCCCGCCGTGCCGATGTCCTGGCTGCTCATGGCCACCTCCACACGCACCCCGGCCCGGTCCGGCCGGTGCGCTCGGTCCTCTCCATCCTGGTCGGTGCGGGCCGGTTTGGCCTGTTGAGTTCCCGCCCGGCGCTGCGGGCGGGGCCCGGGGTCTGCATAATTCGCTGCAGTTCTCGGGGAGGGGGACCACGGTGAGTGGTGCGCGGCGACAGACATGTCCGGAGTGCGGGGCGGGTCCGGGGCCGGACGGGAGCCCGTCCTGCGCCTGCGAGGTGGAGGGCTTCAGTCCGCTCCGCGTCCGCCCCTACGTCACCCTGCCGGAGCCCTCCCAGCCCCCGCCCCCGCGCGTCCCCGACCCGTACGCGCACCCGCCGCTGCCGCCGGAGCGGCCCCCGGCCCGGACCGGCGAACCCGCCGGCCACGCCGACGACCCCGGGGCCCGGCCGCGCCGCGCGCCCGTGCTGCTGCTCGCGGCGGTCGCGGGGGTGCTGAGCGTGGCGGCGCTGGTGACGGTCCTGATCTCGTCGGGCGACGGCGACACCGGCGCCGCCGCGCAGCAGGCGGCCACGCCGCTGGTCACGAGCGCGGCGCCGTCCCGGCCCACGCGGAGCGCGTCGGCCACCCCCTCGCGCGCCACGAAGGCGCCCGCGGCCGCCGCGTCGTCCACGCGTCCGGCCCCGCCGCCGGCCTCCGCCCCCGCGTCGTCGTCGGTCCCGCCCTCCGGTACGCCGTCGTCGTCCCGGACGCACCCGGCGCCGGGCCCGTCCGCCTCCACGGCCTCCGGTCAGCCGCGGCCGGAGCGGGGAACGGTTCTGCGCCGCGGCGACCACGGCCCCGAGGTCTCCGAACTCCAGTACCGGCTGGGGAAGTTGAACTTGTTCGGCGGCGCCCCGGACGGCAGGTTCGACACCCGCACCGAGTACGGCGTACGGGCCTACCAGCTGGCCCGCGGGGTCCAGGGCGACATCCCGGGCACCTACGGCCCGGCGACGCGCGAGGCCCTGGAGGGGGAGACCCGCTGAGGCGGCGCCTCGGGGCGCTGGACCGGCCAGGCCGCAGGTCCGCTTCCGCTCAGCCGACGTGGAGCAGGATCTCCCCGTCCGGGCGGCCCTCGACCCGTACGGCGGTCAGGTCCGGCACCTGCACGGTGGGCCCGTGCGCGCCGGCCCGGGGCCCGACCCCGACGACCCGCATCCCCGCGGCGAGCCCGGCGGCGATACCGGCCCCGGAGTCCTCGAACACGACGCAGTCCGCCGGGTCCACTCCCAGCTCGGCGGCGCCCTTCAGGAACCCCTCGGGGTCCGGCTTGCTGGCGCCCACGCTCTCGGCCGTCACACGCACCGCCGGGTAGCGCAGCCCGGCGGCGGCCATCCGCCCGGTCGACAGCGGCACGTCCGCCGACGTGACCAGCGCGTGCGGCAGTCCGCCGGAGCGCAGCGCGTCGAGGAACGCCGCCGCGCCCGGGACGGGCACGACCCCGTCCATGTCGGCGGTCTCGGCGGCGAGCATGCGCGCGTTGTCGGCGTGGTTCTCGGCCATGGGGCGCTCGGGCAGCAGGACGGCCATGGAGGCGTACCCCTGCCGCCCGTGCACGACGCCCATGACGTGGTCGCCGTCGAGCCCGTGCGTGGCGGCCCAGCGCCGCCAGACCCGCTCGACCACGGCGTCGGAGTTGACGAGCGTGCCGTCCATGTCGAGCAGGAGGGCGCGCGCGGAGAGAACGGTGGGCGTGGCCGGCATCGGCGGGCTCCAGAGAACGCGGACGGGTGCGACAGACAAGACGAACAAGGCAGACAAGGCGGCCCCGCCCGCCGGTCAGGGTACGCGGGCGGGAACCACTTTGTTTCCTCACGGTACAAAACGGCGCCGGTGATCGCCAATCCCGGGGGGCGGGGCCACACCAAGCGCCTCCGCCCACTTCAAGCCCCTCCGGTCACCTCAAGCCCCTCCGGCGATCGAGGAGCGGGGCCCGGGGCGGAGCCCCGCGACCTCAGCACCCACCCCGCCCCACACACCACCGGACCCGGGATCAACCGCCCAATTCCCCACCTCGGACACCCACTTACCCGCCGACCCCTTGCTCCGCACACCCATTTGACGCGACCCTGTCACCACCTCAACACCTCACCGAAACCCCCTCCCCCCACGATGAGGGCCACCAGCCCACCGTCCCCCCACGACAAGGGAGTTCACATGCCCCGCCTCTACGCGCGTAACCCCCGCCGCGCAGCGATAGGCACCGGCGCCGCCACCCTCCTCACCGCCGTCACCCTCCTCACCGCCCCGGCCGCCCAGGCGGCCCCGCCCACCCCGGTCACCGCCGCCACGGCCCGCACCTACCTCGCGGAGCTGACCGTCAAGGCGGAGGGCTCCTCCGACGGCTACAGCCGCGACAAGTTCCCGCACTGGATCACCCAGTCCGGCACCTGCAACACCCGCGAGACCGTCCTCAAGCGCGACGGCACGAACGTGCAGACCGGCTCCGACTGCGCGGCCACGTCCGGGAGTTGGTACTCCGCGTACGACGGCGCCACCTGGACCGCCGCGGGCGACGTCGACATCGACCACGTCGTCCCGCTCTCCGAGGCGTGGAAGTCCGGCGCCTCCTCCTGGACGACGGCGCAGCGCCAGTCGCTCGCCAACGACCTCACCCGCCCCCAGCTCATCGCCGTCACCGACAACGTCAACCAGTCCAAGGGCGACCAGGACCCGGCCGAGTGGATGCCGCCCCGCACCGCGTACGCCTGCACGTACCTGCGGATGTACGTCCAGGTGAAGCACTACTACGACCTCTCGGTGGACTCGGCCGAGAAGTCGGCGATCCAGTCCAAGCTGAGCGGCTGCTGACGCACCCGGCACCCCCCGCACCCCCCACTCCCTCCCGGCGTTCCGTACCGTACGGACGGACCAGGGCACGACAAGCACGACGAGGCCCGACACCGGCCGGCAGGTCAGGACGTCGGAGGAGCGGAGGAGCAACGTGGTGAGCCTGCGCCTGGGACCACTGCTGAGGTACGTGGACGAGGAGGCGGCGACGGTCTGGGTCGAGACGAGCCGCCCCTGCGTCGCCGAGGTGCGCTGCGCGGACGGCGCGTCCGGCAGCACGCGCACCTTCCAGATCGACGGCCACCACTACGCGCTGGTGTCCGTCACCGGCCTCACGCCGGGCACCAGGACGGCGTACGAGGTGGCTCTGGACGGCGTCACGGTCTGGCCGGAGCCCGACTCCCGTTTCCCGGCCAGCACCATCGCCGCGCCGGCGTACGCGGCGGACACCCCCGTCCGCGTCACCTTCGGCTCCTGCCGCTGGGCCGCGCCGCCCGCCTCGGGCTCCTCCTGGCGCGAGCGGGGCCGTGAGCTGGGCGGGGAGCGCGACCCGGTCGGCCCCGACGCCCTCGACACGCTCGCCGCCCGCCTCGCCGCCGACCCGGAGGCCGACCGCCCCGACGTCCTCCTCCTCCTCGGCGACCAGGTGTACGCGGACGAGACGTCACCGGCGACGCAGGAGTGGCTGGCCCGCCGCCGCGACCTCGCGGACCCGCCCGGCACCCAGGTCGCGGACTACGAGGAGTACACGCACCTCTACTACGAGTCCTGGCTCGACCCGGAGATCCGCTGGCTGCTCTCCACGGTCCCCAGCTGCATGCTCTTCGACGACCACGACGTCATAGACGACTGGAACACGAGCGCCGCCTGGCTGCGGGACATGCGCGCCACGCCCTGGTGGCAGGAGCGCATCCTGAGCGGCCTCATGTCGTACTGGGTGCACCAGCACATCGGGAACCTCCCCCCGTCCGAACTCGCCGCCGACCCCGTGTACGCGGCGGTGCGCGAGAGCCCGGACGGCACGGACGTCCTGCGCGAGTTCGCCATGCGGGCCGACGCCGACCCCACCTGCGCCCGCTGGAGCTACCGCCGCGACTTCGGCCGCGTCCGCCTGGTGATGGTGGACACCCGCGCCGCCCGCGTCCTGGACGAACAGCACCGGGCGATGCTCGACCCGGACGAGGAGCGCTGGGTGCGCGAGCAGACCCTCGACGGGCAGGACGCCGCCGGCGGCGCCTACGACCACCTCCTCATCGGCTCGTCGCTGCCGTGGCTGCTCCCGCACCTCATCCACGACGCGGAGAACTGGAACGCGGCGATGAGCCGCGGCGAGCGCGGCCCCCGCTGGGCGCGGCGCGGCGAGAAGCTGCGCAGGCGGGCCGATCTGGAGCACTGGCCGGCGTTCCCCGCGTCGTTCGACAAGCTGACGGAGCTGGTCGCGGAGGCGGGCGGAGGGCAGGCGGCGCCCGCGACCGTCTCGGTCCTCGGCGGCGACGTGCACCACGCCTACATCGCCGAACCGACCTGGCCGGCCGCGGGCCCGGCCCCCACGGCCCGCGTCCTGCAGCTCACCTGCTCCCCCGTGCACAACTCCATCCCGGGCTACATGCAGGGCGCGTTCCGCTTCGGCTGGAGCCGCCCGGGGCGGATCCTGGGCCGCGGCCTGGCCCGGCACGCGCGCGCGGCGCTGCCCCGGATCGGCTGGCGCCGGACGGGCGGTCCCTGGTTCGGCAACCACCTGATGACGCTGACGCTGCGCGGCCGGTCCGCGGAGCTCTCCCTCGACCGGGCGGAGGAGGACCGCGGCCTCGTCGAGACGGACCGCCGCACCCTCACCTAGCCCTGGCGTCGTCGTCCCCCTCAGGACGTGGCAGCCGCGCCGGCACCCAGTGGCGCGGGTGCCGTCGCGGGTGACGACGGCGCCGGGGCCGCCGCGAACGGCACGGTCACGCACGCGACGCGCTTGCCCGCTCCGCCCGGCGCGTCGTGGATCACGACCGACCTGGCCTCGCCGGCCCGCACGCCCCACGTCTTGCGGACCGTGGCCTTGCCGTGGCCCGCGGCGTCCGTGGTGAAGTCGAGCCACACCTCGTTCTCGGCGGTCGCCCGGTCCGGGTCGGCCACGTGCTGGTAGTGCTCGCCCGCGGCGGCCGGGTCCGCGCCGCACGGCTTCTGGTGCACATGGGCCCCGTAGGCGTGGCCCGGGGCCAGTCCCCCGACGTCCAGGCTCACGGTCATGTTCCTGCCCACGCCGCGCTGCTCGACGACGACCGACGCCGCCGCGGGCACCAGTTTCATGTCGTACGTCAGCGCCGGTGACGCCACGAACGCCGTGGGCGGGGAGAACGTCGCCGCGGCCCGCACCCAGTAGCTCTGCGTGAAGCCCTCCGCGGTGCCGCCGGCCCCGCCACCGCCCGCCGCCAGTACGGCCGCCGCGAGCGCGCCGGTCACCATCCCTGCCACCATCGCCAGATCCTCCGTCGTTCTCGCTCAGCTCGGTTCTGGCTCGTTCGTACGCGAAGCGGTGCTCCGGCGCCGCTCGGAGCGCCGCACTCGGGTGAACGTGAGATGGGGAACATCTGTACCCGTTGCGTCAGTCGGGCGACACATCGGGCGTACGCTGTACAGCTGTCATGTAGCCGCTCCTGGTTCTGGAGGGAACGGTCGGGGGATCGTCCGTACAGGAGCTGACCAGCGGTGTTCGAAAGCGTGGGGTCATTGACCGGAAGCCCATGGATCTACGCGATCGTGGCGCTCTCCGTGCTCTTCGACGTCTTCGTGCCGGTGCTGCCCAGCGGCGTCCTCGTGATCACCGCCGCCACCGCGGCCGCGGCCGGATCGGGTGCGGCCACCGGCGCCGTCCCGCACGGCGTCCCCGATCTTCTCGCCCTCACGCTCAGCGCGGCGACGGCCTCGGTCCTCGGCGACCTGGTCGCCTACCGCCTCGCCTGGCGCGGCGGCGCCCGCCTGACCCGCACCATCGCACGCTCCCGCCGCCTGACGACGGCGCAGGAACGTCTCGGCGGGGCGCTCGCCCGCTCCAGCGGCGGCCTGCTCGTGATCATCGCGAGGTTCGCCCCGGCCGGCCGCTCGGTGGTCTCCTTCGCGGCCGGCTCGGCCCACCGCAAGGTCCGCGAGTTCCTGCCGTGGTCCGCCCTGGCGGGCGTGGCCTGGGCCGCGTACAGCGTGGCGCTCGGCTACTTCGGCGCGCAGTGGCTCGGCGCGAGCTGGCTCTCCACGATGGTCTCGCTGCTCGCGCTGGTCGGCGCGGGCCTGGTGGCGGCGTACGTGATGCGCCGCCCGGCCCCGGAGCCTCAGGAAGCCTGAGCCGCCCGGGGGGCGCCCCGCACCTCCAGTCCGGCGAGGAGCGTGGCGGTGGCGCGGGCGATCTCGTCCACGGCCTGCTCGAACACCTCTCGGTTGTGCGCGGCCGGCGCCCGGAACCCGGACACCTTCCGCACGTACTGCAAGGCTGCGGCCCTGATCTCCTCCTCGGTGGCTTCCTCGGGGAGAGCGGGCGGGCGAAGGGTCTTGATGCTGTGGCACATGCCTCCAGTCTGCCGCCGTCCCGCGATCCGCTCACACGTTCGCGTGAACTCACCGGACGCACTCGCACCTTGAATTCGAACAGACGTACCATTGCCGGGTGGCAGCGACCGATGATTCCGACTTCGATTTCCCGAGCGACCTCCGCGCCGGCCAGGAGGAGCTGCACCAGATCCGGGCCGAGCTCCTGGCCCTCCTCAAGCGGCTCCCCTGGTCCGTCGCGCCCCACGAGGCGATCACCGACACCCAGAGCTGGCGCAAGCTGGAGCGGCCGGCCTCCCCCGGCTGGACCGAGGACGAACAGGCCGAGGTCGAAAAACTCCGCCGCCGCGAGCTGGAACTGGCCGTCTTCGTGACCTGCCACCGCTACTGGTCGGACCTGCCGGGCCCGGACACGGTGCGCGGGCGGGCCCGGCTCAAGCATGTGCGGGACGGGGGTGAGGGTGCCGGGGGCCGGCGATAGGGCGCCGGGACCGGTTCGTCACGCCTCGGCGCGGTCCAGCGCTCCGATGGCCCGGGTGATGAGCGCGCGGGCGGCGGCCCCGTACACCGCCATGCTGCGCAGTTGCTCGAAGGCCTTCAGATAGAGGGCGATCTCGGACGGCTGCGCCACGTCGACCTGTGCGGACAGGAGTTCCACGGAGACGAGCGTGTCGTCGTAGACATGGAACAGTTCCTGGGGCCACTGAACGCGCTGACGCGTGTCGGCAGGGATGACACCGAAGGACACTGCGGGCAGCGCGCCCGCGGTCAGGAGGTATCCGAGCTGGGCGGCCATCGCCGCCCGGTCGCCGAGCTGATAGTGCAGGACGGCTTCCTCGACGACGAAGAGGAACTTGTGCCCTGTCCGATGGATGATGCGGGAGCGTTCGATACGTGCTTTGGCCGCCGCGGCCGAGTCGTTGGGGATGTCGAGCAGGCCGGCGTTGGCGTCCAGGAGCGCGGCCGCGTAGCCCTCGGTCTGGAGGAGGCCGGGCACCAGACTCGGCGAGTAGACCCGGAACAGACGCGTCGCGCGGTACAGGTCCAGGTAACTCTCCTGGAGCTGCCGCAGGCCCTGCCGGGTCCGCCGACGCCACTCGCGGTAGAGGGACTCCGCGTTCAGCGACGCGGCGACGAGGTCGTCGATCTGCTCAGGGGTGTCGCACTCCGTGCACCATCGGCGGATGTCGGCCGGGGCCGGTGGGGTCTTCGCGTTCTCGATCCTGGAGGTCTTGGCGTGGTGCCAGCCACATCGGCCGGCCAGCTCGACGACCGTCAGCCCTGCGCCTTTCCTGATGGCGCGAAGCCGGCCGGCGACCGACTCGCGCGCGGCTTGCGCGGAGGACGATGGTGAGTGAGGCATCGAGCGGGCCTGTCCGGTCTCAGCGGAGCTTGTACGCGTCGTGCGGGGTTGCTCGCTCCCACACCTGGGCGAAGGCTTCCGTGCAGCGGGAGGCCAGCGCGTGCTCGGTGCGCAGTTCGAAGCCGGGCTCGGCCCAGTCACCGTCACCGGACATGTGGTTGAACAGCACGCTCGTACCGTCAAAGATCCACAGGTCACAGGCGGGCACGAACAAGTCGGCGGCCTGGCGCCGGCCGAGCCACCGCACCTCCTCGCCGGCCTTGACGTTGACGCTGGTCCCCGCGTGCTCGTAGCGGATGTATTCGGTGACCGGCTCGGACACGATGCGTGCGCGACGCATGCGCACTCCCCGCGCGGCGGCCCGCGATACGAGGTCGACCCACGGCGCCCAGTACGGCGACGCAGGGTCGGTGTCTCGGACGCCGGTCGCCTTCCAGCGCTCGAAGTCCTCGGCCTCGTCGCCTACGCCGTATACGTCACGCATCTCCAGGTGAACAGCGGAGACTGTGCTGGCCTCAAGCAGGTCGATGAAGTTGGGCTCGCTCGGCGGCATCGCAGGCCTCCCTCAGTAGACGGATGAGATGACCAGGGACACGGACGACCCCCTCGTGCGCGGGGATCCCTTTCGCGTGTCCGGGGGCGGTCTTCTCGATGCACTCGGCGCGAGTCGCCTCGTCCACCAGGTAGCTCTGGATGACGACGTCAGCGTTTTGGGTATCGACCCACACGGTCGGTGACCCGGTCTGACCTGAACCGTTGTCGATGCCGATGAACTCTAAGGCCATGGCCGTTCCCTTCTCCTGAGTGGTGCTCAGATGTGCATCACCGTCCGCTGCCGGGGCCCGGCGGTCAAGGCCGCAAACGTGCAGGCGATGCAGGTTGGCGCGATTCGTGCACATCGGCGCACGGCGTTGGAGGGCGCCCGCCCTGTGGCCCTGGCTTCGAGGCACGTGACGACGACCACACCACTCGGTCGGCCCCACCCTGCGGAGGCGCCATGCCCACCGTCCAGACACCCACTGCGGCTGAGCCCGACAGGCTGCACCAGCTGCTCGAAGAAGCGTTCGCGTCCCCCCGGCTTCGGCCCGCTCCGGAACGGCGCAGCCAGCTCGAGATCGCACTCCGTGCGGAGATCCGCCGGCTCATCCCTCTCGTCCAGGCCCAGGCCGACCGCATCAACCGCGGCACCCGTGCCTGGTACTCCCGTGACAGGACTCTTGCTGATGCGCGCGACGAGCTCACCCAGGGACTCAGCCCGAGCTCACTCGCCGCCTGTCTTCGGCTGACCGCGCTGGCATGCATGGTGCGTACCCTCGACGAATTCGCCGGTGGCGAGTCGTGACGCTGGACCATGTTGCGGAGTTCCTGGCGATCCCCCACGTCTGTTTCATCCGCAAGCCCGACAGCGCACTGCGGTGTACACGCCGGCCGATGCATGACGACGACCACCTGAACTTCTACGCGAGCGTCACGAACAGCTCAGGCATCCGCCCGGGTATGAGCCGGCCACACCGCGAGGGCGAGACGCAGGCCGATTGAGAAGGGGCCCCGGAAGGCATCCCGGGGCCGCCTCGCGGGCCTCCCGCACCTCCGAATGCCAGCGACTCTACGTACTGTCGGGACATGATCAATTCCTCGAACAGGTGAGAATCGCGCAAGATCGCATGGGGTTGTGGACTCCAGGTGGACTTCGATCACGACAGAGGCCCTCCGGTGATCACACCGAAGGGCCTCTGACCTGCTGCTCAATACCGGTGGGCGCGGACGGTTTCGAACCGCCGACATCCTGCTTGTAAGGCAGGCGCTCTACCCCTGAGCTACGCACCCGATGCCCCGGAGCGCACGCGACCAGGACGAGCCGACAGCCTACCTTGCCGGTGCCCGTGCACCGCAAACCCCTGACCTGCCGGGCCGCCGCCGGGGTGTCGGGGGTTAACCCCACCTGCGATCCGGTGGCCGGCCGCATCCCGCGGGCCGTTCTCGCCCCGTACGTTCATGGGGTGCCGGCCGCCGGTCCGGCGCCGCAACACCGACCGTCGCAGGGGGAGTTCACCATGACCGTCCACCAGTTCCGCACCGCTCACGGCACCCGGGCCGCCCGGGGCCTGGCCGCCGTGGCGGCGGTGGCCGCCCTTGCCGCGACGGTCACCGCGTGCGGCGCCGACGCCTCGGACGACAAGCACCCCGACCACCGCTCGTTCGCCCTGCACGGCAGCACGCTCACCGTCGACTCGGACGACTCCGCGCTCGAACTGGTCCCGGGCGACGGGGACCAGGTGAAGGTCACCCGCTGGTTCCGCGGCTCCACCGTGGTCGGCTCGGACCCCAGGGTGTCGTGGGCATGGCAGGGAGACGAGGACCGGCTGACCCTGCGGCTGCACTGCAGCGGTTTCGTCGCCGACTGCTCGGCCCGGCACCGCGTCGAGGTGCCGCGCGACGTCGCCGTTGTGGTCCGCAGCGACGACGGCAGCGTCCGCGCGGACGGCTTCGGCAAGGGCCTCGACATCACGACGCAGGACGGTTCCGTACGCGTCAAGAACGTCTCCGGGACGCTGCGGCTGCACAGCGACGACGGTTCGGTGCGCGCCACCGGCGTCGACGCACGGCAGGTCTCGGTCCGTACCCAGGACGGCAGCGCGCACATCGACACGCGCACCGCCCCCGACCGGCTCGACGCGCGCACCGACGACGGCTCGCTCACCCTGACGCTGCCCGGCACGGCCAGGTACCGGGTCTCGACGCACACGCAGGACGGCGGCGTCGACGTCTCCGTCCCCCGCGACCCCCGCAGCGCGCACCGGATCACGGCCAGCACCCAGGACGGCAGGCTCACGCTGCGCACCGCGAACTGACCGGCCCGTGTATTCGCTCCCGACCGGTGGGAGAATGGACACCGGTCAGGGCGACGGCGGCACGGGCAGCACGGGAGTGGTTGGTGACAACGGCGGCGAACGAGCTTCCCGAAGAGGTGCGCCCGGCCCACAGCGGGCCCGGTTGCGCGGCCGACGACCGGCCGGCCTCCCGTGGCCGGCCTCTCCTCGATCTCCTCACGCTCACCCTCCTGCCCCTGCCGGTGCTGGCCGCCGCCATGAGCATCGCCTTCGCCGGGGGTGGCACGCGCAAGTGGTTCGGGGGCCGCGCCGAGTCCCAGCGCGCCCAGGCGCAGGAGGCGAAGGACGCCGCGGCCGCCGCCTTCTACGAGCTGGACACCGCGCAGCGGGACCTGCGCATCTCGATAGAGACCATCACGGCGGTCGACGACTCGCCCGCGGCGCGCCGCGCGGTCAGCGACTTCCAGCAGCTCGGCGCCCGCATCGACGAGGTCAGCGGTCAGTACATCACCGCCGTCGACGCCCACGACCTGGACCGGGACGACCTGGAGGCGAGCGTCGCGACCCAGGCCCGCACCGAGCTGACGCAGGCCAAGGACCAGCTGACCCGGACCAAGCAGGACCTGGACCGGTTCGCCGCCGGGCTCGGCCCGCTGCTCGGCAAGGCCGAGACTCAGCTGGCCCGCCTCGCCCCGTCCGTGGAGCGCGCCCGGCAGGCCCTGCTCGCCGCGACCACGGCCTTGGACGCCGTCCGCGAGGCCGGGCTCAAGGCCGACGACCTGGCCGGCCGGCTCGCCGCCCTCGGCCCGGAGCTGACCAGGCTGAACGAAGGCGCGGGCCGACACGGCGTCCCCGAGACGCTGGAGCGCGCCGACCGGGTCGCGCGGGACGCCGAGTCCGTACGGGCGGAGGCCGAGCGGCTGCCCGAGCGGGCCGCCGAGATCGACCGCCGCCTGGTCTCGCTGCGCACCCGGGCCCAGGCCCTGACGACGCGGGCGGGCCAGGTCGAGCCGGTCCTCAGCGAGCTGCGGCGCCGGTTCACCGCCGCGTGCTGGCAGGACCTCCAGGGCGTACCGGAGCAGGCCGCGGCGAACGTGGCGCAGGCCGAGGCCAAGCTCGCCGAGGCCCGCACCGCCCGCGCCGAACAGCGCTGGCCCGACGCGACCGCGCGCCTGTCCACGGTCCGCGCCCTGCTGAACACGACGGACGAGTCGGTCTCCGCCGCCGCCGACCGGCTGCACCGGCTGAACGCGGTGGCGAAGGACCCGCAGCAGGAGATCGACCGCACCCGGTTCGCCGTCCGCGACGCCCAGCGGCTCGCGATGACGGGCCGCACCACCCCCGACCCGCGCCACGCCCGCCCGCTCGACGATTCCGTGGCACGCCTGGAGCGCGCCGTCGCCGGTCTGGAGGGCCGCCACCCCGACTACTGGCAGTTCCTCACCGAGACGGAGGCGGTGCGGCAGACGGTGGCGCAGGTCGTGACGCGGATCCGCGAGGAGCGCGGCGGCGGCTGACCCGGCGCGGCCCTGCCCGCCCAACGGGCGCTGCCACAGGGCGGATGCTCTCTCACGGGTACCGTGCGAGCCTGCTCCGCATGACCAGCTCACCGCCGGTGCGCACGGGCACGACGTGCACCGCGCCGCGGTCGAGACACTGGCGCGCCGCACCGCATCACCGACGGCGCGTACACGACCGGCAGGCTTCTGCGGCCCGCCGTGCGCAGCGAGTACGGAACCCGCGAGCCCGCATCGTCATGCGTTGCCGTTGCCGCTGTACGCGGAAGTCGCGGGACAGGTGCGGGAGATGGATGCCGACGGGGCCCACACGGCGATGCTGGAACTCCTTGACATGTCGCTGCGCGGCGACCCGTAACCTGGGCGCATGCCTCGCTACGAATACCGCTGCCGGACCTGCGGCGACACCTTCGAACTCAGCCGCCCCATGTCCGAGTCCGCCGCCCCCGCGACGTGCCCCACGGGCCACGACGACACGGTGAAGCTCCCGTCAACGGTCGCCGTGACCGGCACGGCGCCGTCCTCCGGGGCTCCGGCCCCCTCAGGAGGCGGCGGAGGGGGTTGCTGCGGAGGCGGCTGCTGCGGCTAGCCCCCGGCGGGGCTCGGACGGGGCTCGCCTCGGGCGCCGGGACACCCTTCTCGCGCCGGGCAGGCCCCACGTACCGGGGCAGGCCCCACGTGCCGGGGCGTGCCTCACGCGCGGGGCGGACCCCACGTACCGAGGCGTGCCTCACGCGCGGGGCGGACCCCACGTGCCGGCGCAGGCCCCACGTACCGGGGCAAGCCCCACGTACCGGAGCGTGCCTCACGCGCGGGCGGACACCACGTGTCGGCGCAGGCCCCACGTACCGGGGCAACCCCACGTACCGGAGCGTGCCTCACGCGCGGGGCGGACCCCACGTGCCGGCGCAGGCCCCACGTGCCGGGGCAAGTCCCCACACGCCAGGGCAGGCACCACACCGGAGGAGGCCTCACGCCCCGAGACAGCCCCCACCCGCCGAGGACATGCCTCACTCACCGGGGCATGCCCTCACCCACCGGGGCAGACCCCACACGCCAGCCACCCCAGGCCACCGACGCCCCAGTCCCGCGCGACCAGGGCCACCAAAAACCGGGGCTACCAAGGCCCAGGACCACCAGAAAACCCGGCCCCCACAGGCCCCGGCCTCGCCACGCCACGCCAACGTTCGCCTCAGCACCGGCCCCGCCACGCCGATCCCCGCGTCACATCTCCCCCAGGAACCCCCTGAGCACCGCCTCCCCCGCCAGCACCCCGCGCTCCGCCAGCGCCGTCACCCCGGGTGCACTCCAGCCCGCGTCGGCCAGTTCGCCGTGGCCGGGGCGCCAGCCGCGGTCCACGGTGTGCAGCAGGTCCGCGTCGAGCAGGGAGTCCCCGGCGCCCAGGGTCCGCGCGGCCCCAGTCCGCCGGGCCACCTCCTCGACCGCCGCGCCCTTGGTGAGCGGCTTCGGCACGGCGTACACCTTGCGCCCCTGGAGCGACACACTCCAGCCGAGTTCGCCGGCCCACTCCGCCAGCTCCTCGACCCACCCGGGAGGCAGCAACGCCCGGTCCACGACGAGGTACGCGAAGAGGTCCTCGGCGACCCGCTCCTTCAGCAGCCAGGCCGGGTCCGCGGCGGCGACCATCCGCTCCCGCACCTCCCCCAGCGGCGCGCACCCCGCGTCGAGGCGGGCGGCCACCGCGGCGCTCCACTCCGGGTCGGACACCCCGTCGACCAGAAGATGGCCGCCGTTGGCACAGATCGCGTACCGCGGCGCGGGCCCGGGCAGCCGCACCCGCCCGTACTGCTCACGGGTCCGTGTCGTCGTCGGCACGAAGACCGACCGCCGCGCCAGCTCCGCCAGCAGCCCGGCCGCCTCCTCGGTGACGTACGACAGGGGCCGGCCCTCGTACACCTCGACGCAGAGCAGCCGCGGGGCCCGCGCGTCGGGCATGGTCAGGCCGAGCGCCCCCGCCGAGTAGATGAGCGTCCGGTCGAGGTCGCTCGCGACCACGGTCACCGCCGGGGAGTTCACGGTGCCGCCACCGCCTTGCCGTCCACGCCCGTCGCCCCGCGGGTGTACCGGGGATGGATCAACCCGACGCAGCTGTAAGGGAGTTCGCCGACCTCCTCGACCGGGACGCCGCGCTGCCGCGCGAGCAGCCGCACATGGTCCAGGTCGGCTCCGGCACCGGCCCGCGCCAGGATCTTCCACGGCACGCGCCGCAGCAGCACCCGCGTCGTCTCACCGACACCGGGCTTGACGAGGTTCACGTCATGGATGCCGTACTCCTCACTGATCCGCTCGACGGCGGCCCAGCCCTCCCACGTCGGCGCGCGGTCCGCCCCGAGCAGCTGCTTCACGTCCGCGTCGACCGCCTCCACGACTCCGTCGAAACGCCCTTCGACGACGTCGAGGAAGTGCCGCGACACGTCCGAACCGGCCAGCTCCGCATAGAACTTGGCGCCGTGGAAGTCGTCCGGGCCCACGAGGTCGGAGCGGAGCACGGTGCGCGATATCAGCCCGGAGACCGTGGAGTTCAGGCAGGCCGAGGGGATGAGGAAGTCCTCGCGCGTCCCGTACGTCCGCACGCAGGAACCGGGATCGGCGAGCACGGCTATCTCGGGGTTGAACCCCTCGAACTCGGCTACGGCGTCGGCCAGTTCACGCGTGATGGCGCCCTTGCCCGTCCACCCGTCCACGAAGACGACGTCCGCCGGGTCGTGGTGCGCGGCGAGCCAGCGCAGCGCGTTCGCGTCGATCCCCCGGCCGCGCACGATGGAGACCGCGTAGTGCGGCAGTTCCAGGCCGTGCCGCCGCAGTGCCCAGCGCCGCATCAGTACGCCGACGGGCGTCCCGGCGCGCGCGAGGGAGACCAGGACCGGCCGCGGCGACCGCTCGGCGAGCACGGTCTCCGTGACGACGCCCACCGCCCGCGCGATCCGGTCCGCCGACGCGTCGAGCGCCGCGTGGAACAACTCCTGGTACTCCGCGCTCGGCTGGTACTCGACGGGCAACGACTCCGCGTAGTGCGCGCCGCCGCTCTGGATGGCCTCCTCGCGCTCCTCGGTCGGCGCCTCCAGCGTCACGTCCGAGAGGTCCTGCAGCAGCCAGCCGACCTCGTCGGGCGCGTACGAGGAGAAGGCGGGGCCGCGCAGCGGCTCGGGCAACGACATGGCGGGCCTTTCCTGGGTTTCCGGGATCCCCGGCGTCGCGTGCGGCGCATGTGAGGGGAGCACGACCACGACGACGCGGGCCGCGTGCCCGGCGACCTGCTCCAGCAGCCCGCCGGGGGCGGCGGCCTCGGCGCTGTCGCCGACGGAGTCGAGGACGACGACGACCGTGTCGAAGCCCGCCCCCGCCACGTTGTACGCGTACCGCTCGCCGGGTCCGTCGGCCGGCGCGTCGTGTGCGGGGAAGACGAGGCGCGTGCGGATCGCGTAACCCGGGTCGTCGACGGCGAGGACGGGCGAGCGGGTCGTCGTGGAGTACGCGACGTCGGCGCCCGCCGCCTCCAGCGCGGTGGCCAGGCGCAGCGGCGCGTACATCAACTCCTCGTTGCCCAGGACGAGTACACGGCCACGGGTGTGCGGTGCGAGCCGCTCGGCCATGCCGGGCAGGGCCGCTTCGAGGCGGGCGCGGTGGGCCGGGGTGAACCCGTGCCGGCCGCCGTCCGGCACGCCGTCCGGCCAGCCGAGGTCACCGACCCGGACGATCTCACCGCGTTCGCGCGCGGCCTCGGGACCGGCCGTCGCCTCGTGCGCGGCGACGAGCGCCTGCCCCTTCTCCAGGACGCGGTCCGGCAGCCGTACGCAGCCGCGCGCCCGGGCCACCAGGTCGACGCGCGCGCCTATCTCGCGCGCGAACGCCTCCAGCCGGCCCTGGTCGCCGGGCGAGCGCATGTCGACCAGCGCCACGACGACGTAGTGGGCGCGGGCGTGCAGGGCGTGCAGCGCGCGGATGGTGTTCAGGACCGTGTTCCCCGTGGAGAACTCGTCGTCGACGAGGACGAGCGGTCCGTCCCCGGCGAGCAGCTCCGGATCCTCGGGCAGCAGCAGGTGGGAGGTGGCGTGCGAGTGGGACTCCTCGAAGCCGCCCGCCCTGGCCACACCCGCGACCGGGCGGCGCGTGGAGTGCAGGTACGGCGCGAGCGCGAGCCCGTCGGCGACCGAGTGGCCGAGGCCGGTCGCGGTCTCGGCGTACCCCAGGACGACGGCCCGCGCGGCCGCCTCGTCCCCGAGCAGCTCCCGCACGCGCAGCCCCAGTTCGCGTCCGGCGTGCCAGACCACCGACGGACGCTGCGGGACGTGCTTGCCCAGCACGTTCGACACGAGCAGATGCGCGCGCTTGGGGTTGCGCCGCAGGGCGAGCCCGAGGAGCCCGGTCAGCTCCTGGTCACCGGCCAGCTCGACGCCGAGCCGCTCGGCCACCCATGTACCCGACCACACCACGTCGCTGTTCTCGTCTCTCGTCGCTTCGGTCACTCGGAATGCGCTCATGCCGGCCCGGGCCGCGCCGGGCCCGGCCCCTCGGGCCGCGGCGCCGCGGCCTTCGCTTTCCCGGGGCCCGGTGCCACGGCCTTCGCTCCGGGGCCCGGTGCCACGGCCTTCGCTTTCGGGGGCTCCCATGCCATGAGCCTCGCTTTTCCGGGGTCCGGCGCCAGGACCCTCGCTTCCCCGGCCTCCGGTGCGACGGGCCTCGCTTTCCCTCGGTCCGCTCACGCCGGCAGCCCCGCCGTCAGCAGCTCCACGAAGCCGACGTCCTCGCGGGCCACGCCGAAGGCCTCCGCGCGCTGCAGGGTCCGCTCGGCCCAGGCGCGGTGCGGCTTCACCTCGTTCATCTTGTTCGTGTACGCGGATCTGAGGACTCCGCCGCCGCCCCGCTCGGGCCGCAGGATGTCCCGGGCGTCGCTGAACTCCTCGTGGCTCACGACGGACAGCGCGTGCACGGGCAGTACGTGCGAGGGGTGGATGCACGTCTTGCCGAGCAGGCCGTTGGCCCGGTCCAGCTCGATCTCGCGCAGCAGCCCGTCCAGGTCGTGCTGGATCAGCGCCTCGCGCAGCGGCTCGGCGCCCTCCTCCAGGAAGGGGCTGCGGCGCAGCTGCGGTTTGAACATCCGCTCCTGGTGGCGGAAGTACTCCCAGACCGGGCCGGTCACGGTGAAGCCGCTGCCGTCGGCCCGCCCCAGCAGATTGACCACGTCACCAATGACGGAGGCGACGATCTGCACGTCGTACGCGGTCATGTCCGGCGGCCGGCGCAGCCCGTACGCCGAGCAGAAGTCGGTGACGCCGAGCCGCAGGGCGAGGACCCGGTCGCGGTACTTGTCGACGGTGCGGGAGATGCCGGCCAGGGTCTCGGCGCGCGTCTCCAGGTGCAGCAGCTCGGGGGACTCCAGCACGGGCATGGCGAAGAGCCGCCGCCCGGAGGCGGCCTCGGCGGCGGTGAGCGCCTCCAGGAACGGAACGCCCCGCTCCTCCGTGAATTTCGGCAGCACGAATCCGGACAGCAGCGCGACGGAGGTGCCGAGCCGGTGCACGAGGTCGGTGATCTGCTCCGGCTCCCGGACCCGGACGAAGAGCAACGGCACCTCGCCCCCGTGGGCGGCGAGGTCGGCGAACTGGCGCACCAGGTTCTCCTCGGCGCCGCCCACCTCGCTGTCGTCTATCGAGTCCTCCAGGCACAACACCATGGAGACGACGCCGCGCCCCGCCTGCTTGCGCACGTCGTCCGCGAGGCGGGTCCGGGTCGCGGGGCTGTAGAGCGTCGCCCCCAGCGCCGCCGCGAGCATGCGGGGCGGCGCGTCCGCGCCGAAGACCTGCGGTTGCTGATGGAACAGACGCTCCCGCACCTCAGGGGCAATATGCCCGAAATGACGCATAAATCTCCCCTGATGCTGATCGGCCCGTCCGACATGAGTGGCCGGTAATAGTACGTACAAACCTGTGTCAAGAGTTCCCGTCCGCAATGAAATCCTGGTAACCCGTGCATGGCGGACCGGCCCACGCACCCCGTCGCCCGCCCGCCGACCCCCGCCGATCCCTGAGCCGAACTCGGCACCCCGCGTTGTCCCGGGCCCTCCCGGGACGACAGAATGACCGCATGACGCACGCGATGCTCAAGGGGGCGAACGTCCCGCTCGACGCCACGGCGGTACGCGCCGTGCTCCGGTGGACCCCCGGGCAGGGCGTGCCGGCGGTGGACGCCTCGGCGCTGCTGCTCGGAGCCGACGGCAAGGTCCGCTCCGACGAGGACTTCGTCTTCTACAACCAGCCGCGGCACCCGTCGGGGAAGGTCTGGCGGCTGGGCCAGAAGCGCGTGGCCGAGGGCATGACGGACACCCTTCAGGCCGATCTGGCGGGCATGCCGCCGGAGATCCACCGCATTCTCTTCACCGCCTCCGCCGACGAGGTCGCGTTCGAACACGTGCAGGCGCTGCGCATGATCGTCCACGACGCCGCGGCCGACGGCGCCGAACCGCTGGCGTACTTCGACATCAAGCCGGAGACCGGCGCCGAGACGGCGCTGATCTGCGGCGAGCTGTACCGGCGCGGTGACGGCTGGCGGCTGCGCGCGGTCGGCGAGGGTTATTCGAACGGACTGATCGGGCTCGCCACCGACTTCGGCATCTCGGTCGACGAGTCGGCCCCGGCGGAGCCGCCCACCCCGACGCCGCCCGCCCCGACGCCGACCCCCGTCACGGCGCCGGTCCCCGCTCCGGCGCCGTCCTTCCCGCTGCCGCCCCAGCAGCAGCCGACCTACGGCTATCCGCCGCAGCCCGCGACGCAGCCGGCCCCGGCGGCCCAGCCCGCCTACGGCTATCCGCAGCCGGTGGCGGCTCCGGCCTACCCCGACCCGGCGTTCCGGCTCCCGCCGCAGGGGCCGCAGTTCATCGGCCGCTGAGGGCTGTCGTCACCGGCCCGGCCCGCTGAGGGCGGTCACCGCTCGCCCACCTTGGTCTTGTAGCCCCGGCCCCACTGCAGCCCCCAGCCGTACAGCCGGTCCAGCTCGGCCTGGAACCCGTAGACGAACTTCACCTCGCGCCGCACCACCAGATCGCCCTTGACGTTCTCGATGGAGACGACGGCACAGGAACGGGCCTGCGGGGCGCGCTCGTCCAGGCTGATCTCGATGCGCGGGCCGTTGCTCGGGTACAGCGTCACGATCGCGTGCGTCCGGTCGAAGGCCGGCGTCTGGTCGTAGATGTAGACGAACAACAGCAGCCGTTTGAAGGACTCGCGGTGGTCGAGGTTGATGTAGACGGTCTCGCCGGACGCCGAGCCGAACCGGTCGTCGCCGCTGAGCTTCACGTACGGCGGCGCGTTGAGCGAGCCGAAGAAGCCACCGAGCGGCTGTACGACCCCCTTCTCGCCGTCCGCCAGCTCGTACAAGCAGCCGAGGTCCAGGTCGACATTGACCATGGACTCGGTGTGCGCCTGGACCACATCCGGTTTGAACATGCTGAACGGATGCCGCACCAGGCTGTTCTTCTCGAACGAGCCGATGTCCGATGTCCGCATCCGCCAGGAGAGGTTGACCCGCAGGTTGCCGGTGGCCGCGCCCTGTTTGGAGAGCGAGACGACCGGATGTCTTTTCGTGAGTTCGATGGAGTTCGTCGCCGCGCTGCCCGAATCGAACTCGAACTCCGCAGAGCGTCCACGCCAGATTTTGTCCCAGAAGGACATGCCGCCCCCAAGTGCCGTACCGGTACTGTCCGTTCTTGATCACTCCTGCCCGTTCCTGGCGAACGGGACCCCACTCATGCCGAACGGGGCGGCCGCGGGAGGACTGCTCCTCGTACGACCGCCCCGTTCAGAGAATTCCAGGAAGGGGCCCCGGCCCAAACACCGGGCCGCTGCTTCCGGTCAGACCCCGGACGGGACCTCGCTCTTGTCCGGGCTGCCCGCGTTCCCCTCCTCCGCCGCCAGCCGCTTGTTGCGGCGGACCGAGGAGAAGAAGGACCACGCGATCAGGATGACGCCGACGAGACCCGTGATGATCTCGTTGATCTCGTAGCGGATGGTGACCAGCAGGATCACGGCCAGGGCGCCGATCGCGTAGTGCGCGCCGTGCTCCAGGTAGACATAGTCGTCGAGCGTGCCCTGACGGACCAGGTAGACGGTGAGCGACCGGACGTACATGGCGCCGATGCCCAGGCCCAGCGCCATGATCACGATGTCGTTGGTGATGGCGAAGGCGCCGATCACGCCGTCGAAGGAGAACGACGCGTCCAGGACCTCCAGGTAGAGGAACATGAAGAACGCGGCCTGGCCGGCCAGCACCACAGCCGACTTCGGCTTGCCCTCACGGGCGGCCTTCTCCTCGGCCTCGTGCTCGCGCTCCTCCTCTTCCTCCAGCCGGTTCTCGAAGAAGCTGGAGAGACCGCCGACGACCAGGTACGTGATCAGGCCGGCGATGCCGGAGATGAGCACGGTCGACTGCTTGTCCGCGTGCACGCCGCCGTGCTGGTGGGCATGGGTGGCGAAGGTCATGGCGCAGACGAGGAGCACGATCAGCGCGATGCAGACCGACAGCATGTCGACCTTGCCGAGCTTGGCGAGCGGGCGCTCCAGCCAACCGAGCCACTTGATGTCCCGGTCCTCGAAGATGAAGTCCAGGAAGATCATCAACAGGAACATGCCGCCGAAGGCCGCGATGGACGGGTGCGCGTCCGTGACCAGCTGCTGGTAGCGGTTGGGCTGGTTGAAGGCGAGGTCGACGGCCTCGACGGGCCCCATCTTGGCACTGATCGCCACGATCACGACCGGGAAGACGAGCCGCATACCGAAGACCGCGATCAGCACGCCGACCGTGAGGAAGATCTTCTGCCAGAAGGCGTTCATCTTCTTCAGGATCCCGGCGTTGACCACCGCGTTGTCGAACGACAGCGAGATCTCCATGATCGCCAGGATCGCGACGAGGCCGAGCGCGGTCCATCCGTCGTAGAACACCGCCGCGATCAACCCGAGCACGGTGATCGCGAACGACCAGCCGAAGGTTTTCAGAACCACTGGCTACCCCATCATGTGTACGGGTTTCCCCGTGCTGGTTGTACGGGGCTCCCCCGCTCCGTGCACGGCTTTAGGAACGCTTTAAGAAACGTTGACTCCGAAGTCTAGAGCGATGCCACGCAGACCGGACGCGTACCCCTGCCCGACTGCACGGAACTTCCACTCCCCGCCGTACCGGTAGAGCTCGCCGAAGATCATCGCGGTCTCGGTGGAGGCGTCCTCGGAGAGGTCGTACCGGGCAAGCTCCTGGCCGTCCGCCTGGTTCACCACCCGGATGAAAGCGTTGCTGACCTGGCCGAAGGTCTGTCCGCGGTTGTCCGCGTCATGGATCGACACCGGGAAGATGATCTTGTCGCAGCCGGCCGGGACGGTGCCGAGGTCCACGATGATCGACTCGTCGTCGCCCTCGCCCTCACCCGTGAGGTTGTCCCCGGTGTGCTCGACCGAGCCGTCGGGGCTCTTGAGCTGGTTGTAGAAGATGAACCACTCGTCGCCCATGACCCGGCCGCCGCTGCACAGCAGCGCGCTGGCGTCCAGGTCGAAGTCGGCCCCGGTGGTGGAACGCGCGTCCCAGCCGAGCCCGACCAGGACCTGTGTGAGGTTCGGTGCGGCCTTGGAGAGGGAGACATTGCCTCCCTTGGCGAGCGTGACGCCCATGATCGTGGTCCTCCCCGCGTGTAGGCAGTGCTGTGGTCGAGCACGTCCGGCGCCGCACTGAGGGAGTGCGGCGCCGGACGGGTGAGCGTGGTGCGGTGCTCGGCTCAGACGTTGACGCCGAAGTCCTGCGCGATGCCGCGCAGGCCCGAGGCGTAGCCCTGGCCGACGGCGCGGAACTTCCACTCCGCCCCGTTCCGGTACAGCTCACCGAAGACCATGGCGGTCTCGGTGGAGGCGTCCTCGGAGAGGTCGTACCGGGCGATCTCGGCGCCGCCCGTCTGGTTCACCACGCGGATGAACGCGTTGCGCACCTGACCGAACGACTGCTGGCGGTTCTCCGCGTCGTAGATCGAGACCGGGAAAACGATCTTGTCCACGTCGGCCGGAACCGCCGCGAGGTCGACCTTGACCTGCTCGTCGTCGCCCTCGCCCTCACCGGTCGTGTTGTCGCCGGTGTGTTCGACCGAGCCGTCCGCGCTCTTCAGGTTGTTGAAGAACACGAAGTCCTGGTCGTTGCGGACCTTGCCCTCCGCGCTGATCAGAATGGCGCTGGCGTCGAGGTCGAAGTCCGTACCGGTGGTGGTGCGAACGTCCCACCCCAGGCCCACGACGACCGCCGTGAGGCCAGGGGCCTCCTTGCTCAGCGATACGTTGCCGCCCTTGCTGAGACTGACTCCCACGAGTCCTCCCTATGGTCTGTAGGGGCGGGGAGCCCCGTAGTGCGTCTGGTACCGGATCAACGTCTGGATCCTAGTGAGGGGTTCCCGCTCCCCGCGAGGCATCCTGCCGGGTGTCGTCGCACGGGAATCCCGGAACGTGCGTCAGAGGGCGGCGAGCGCCTTCGCGTACTCGCTCAGATCGCGGGCGTCGGGGAGGCCGTTGACGATGGTCCAGCGGACCACGCCCTCCTTGTCGATGATGAAGGTGCCGCGCACCGCGCAGCCCTTCTCCTCGTCGAAGACGCCGTACGCGCGCGAGGCCTCGCCGTGCGGCCAGAAGTCGCTCAGCAGCGGGTACTCCAGGCCCTCCTGCTCGGCGAAGACCCGCAGCGAGAACGGGGAATCGTTGGAGACCGCGAGCAGCTGCACGTCGTCGTTGACGAACGTGGGCAGCTCGTCGCGGAGCGCGCACAGCTCGCCGGTGCAGACCCCGGTGAAAGCGAACGGGTAGAAGAGCAGCACCACGTTCTTCTCGCCGCGGTAGTCCGAGAGCTTCACGGTCTCCCCGTGCTGATTCCTGAGCTCGAACTCCGGAGCCTGGGTGCCGACCTCGATCGCCATGGTGAAGCTTCCCTTCGATGGGGCTGTTCGGGTGGCTTCACCCTAGTTGGAGCCGGAGAACGGCCGGCCACCGCCTGCCGCCCGGACACGCGTGAGGCCCCGCGGGCGCGCTGTCACGCTCGCGGGGCCTCACGTCCGGGTCTCTCCCGTGCCGCCGGGCGGCTTACCGCTTCTTGGCGGCCGTCTTGGGCGTCACCAGCCTGCTGCCGGTCCAGTCCTTGCCCACGCTGACCCCCTTGGTCTGCGAGAGCCCGGCGGTGGTGGCGGCCTCACCGATCTCACTCGGCTCGACGTACCCGTCCCGCCCCGTCTTCGGCGTCAGAAGCAGGATGTAACCGCCGTCTTCGATGTACGTGGTGGTGTCCACCAGCGCATCAGTAAGGTCCCCGTCGTCCTCACGGAACCAGAGCACCACGGCATCAGCCACGTCGTCATAGTCCTCGTCGACGAGCTCCGTGGTGGTTGTGGCCTCGATGGCCTCACGGAGCTCCTGATCGACGTCCTCGTCGTAGCCGATCTCCTGGACCACCATGTCGGTCTGGAAACCAAGCCTTGCGGCAAGGTTCGTCTCCGCGTGGTCCGCGGTCGCGCTCACGGATTGCCTCCTGATCATGTTTACGAAGTTGTCTGCAGCGTCGCGCACGCGCGAAGCGTTGGCCGTAGTCCACACGTGCGCGACGGATCGCGCAAGTACCCGGCCGTCGAGACCGCCGAAACGGTGACGATCCAGGCCGTGCCACCACAACTCCTGTCAAGGATTCCCGCAGGCCGGTGATGTACGCCACAGCATTCTGCCGGGTTTGCCCGCCTGCTCCCGCACACAGCGTAACCAGGGTCGGGCCGCCCCACAGAACATCTGAACGAGATGGGCGGAACGGCATGGTTTGTTCACGGCTGACCGCAGTGATCCTTCCGACCTCTGTTTTACCTCTCGGTAGAGATGACGATTCCCTTTCCGAGGTACACGATGGACAACGGCGTACCGACGGCGTACCCGACAGTGGAACAGTGGCATCACCGACAGTGAAGGAACAGCGTGGCTTCCGGATCCGATCGCAACCCGATCATCATTGGCGGTCTTCCCAGTCAGGTCCCGGACTTCGATCCCGAAGAGACCCAGGAATGGCTCGACTCCCTTGACGCGGCAGTCGACGAGCGCGGCCGCGAGCGTGCCCGCTACCTGATGCTCCGGCTGATCGAGCGGGCCCGCGAGAAGCGCGTGGCCGTGCCCGAGATGCGCAGCACGGACTACATCAACACGATCGCCACCAAGGACGAACCGTTCTTCCCCGGCAACGAGGAGATCGAGCGCAAGGTCCTCAACGCCACGCGGTGGAACGCCGCGGTGATGGTCTCCCGCGCCCAGCGCCCCGGCATCGGCGTCGGCGGCCACATCGCCACCTTCGCCTCCTCCGCCTCGCTCTACGACGTGGGCTTCAACCACTTCTTCCGCGGCAAGGACGAGGGCGACGGCGGCGACCAGATCTTCTTCCAGGGCCACGCCTCGCCGGGCATCTACGCCCGCGCGTATCTCCTGGACCGCCTCACCGAGGCCCAGCTGGACGCCTTCCGCCAGGAGAGCTCGAAGGCTCCCAACGGCCTGTCGTCGTACCCGCACCCGCGCCTGATGCCGGACTTCTGGGAGTTCCCCACCGTCTCGATGGGCCTCGGCCCGCTCGGCGCGATCTTCCAGGCCCGGATGAACCGCTACATGGAGGCCCGCGGCGTCGCCGAGACCTCCAAGTCCCATGTCTGGGCCTTCCTCGGCGACGGCGAGATGGACGAGCCCGAGTCCCTCGGCCAGCTCTCCATCGCCGCCCGGGAGGGGCTCGACAACCTCACCTTCGTGGTCAACTGCAACTTGCAGCGCCTCGACGGCCCGGTGCGCGGCAACGGCAAGATCATCCAGGAGCTGGAGTCCCAGTTCCGCGGCGCCGGCTGGAACGTCATCAAGCTGGTGTGGGACCGCAGCTGGGACCCGCTGCTCGCGCAGGACCGCGACGGCGTCCTGGTCAACCGGCTGAACACGACCCCCGACGGCCAGTTCCAGACCTACGCCACCGAGCCCGGCTCGTACATCCGTAAGCACTTCTTCGGCGACGACCACCGGCTGCGCGCCATGGTCGAGAACATGTCCGACGACCAGATCCTGCACCTGGGCCGCGGCGGGCACGACCACAAGAAGATCTACGCGGCGTTCACGGCGGCCAAGGAGCACAAGGGGCAGCCGACGGTCATCCTCGCCCAGACCGTCAAGGGCTGGACCCTCGGCCCGAACTTCGAGGGCCGCAACGCCACGCACCAGATGAAGAAGCTGACGGTCGACGACCTCAAGGGCTTCCGCGACCGGCTGCACATCCCGATCTCCGACGCACAGCTGGAGGGCGGCGCCCCGCCGTACTACCACCCGGGCCGCGACTCCGAAGAGATCCAATACATGCACGACCGCCGCAAGGCGCTCGGCGGCTACGTCCCGACCCGCGTCGTCCGCGCCAAGCCGCTTCAGCTCCCGGACGACAAGGCGTACGCGACCGTGAAGAAGGGGTCTGGCCAGCAGTCGATCGCCACCACCATGGCCTTCGTCCGGCTCCTGAAGGACCTCATGCGGGACAAGGAGATCGGCAAGCGCTTCGTACTGATCGCGCCCGACGAGTACCGCACCTTCGGCATGGACTCCTTCTTCCCGAGTGCGAAGATCTACAACCCGCTCGGGCAGCAGTACGAGTCCGTGGACCGCGAACTCCTGCTCGCCTACAAGGAGTCCCCGACGGGACAGATGCTCCACGACGGCATTTCGGAGGCCGGCTGCACGGCCTCCCTGATCGCCGCCGGATCGGCTTACGCCACCCACGGTGAACCCCTCATCCCGGTCTACGTCTTCTACTCGATGTTCGGTTTCCAGCGCACCGGCGACCAGTTCTGGCAGATGGCCGACCAGCTGGCGCGCGGTTTCGTCCTCGGCGCGACCGCGGGCCGCACGACTCTCACCGGCGAGGGCCTCCAGCACGCCGACGGCCACTCCCAGCTGCTGGCCTCGACCAACCCGGCCTGCGTCGCCTACGACCCTGCGTACGCCTACGAGATCGCGCACATCGTCAAGGACGGCCTGCGCCGGATGTACGGCCCGACCGCCGACGGGCAGCCCGGCGAGAACGTCTTCTACTACCTCACCGTCTACAACGAGCCGATCCAGCACCCCGCGGAGCCGGCCGACGTCGACGTCGAGGGCATCCTCAAGGGCATCCACCGCGTCAGCACCGGGACCTCGGGCACGATCCCCGCGCAGATCATGGCCTCCGGTGTCGGCGTCCCCTGGGCCATCGAAGCCCAGCAGATCCTCGCCCAGGAGTGGAACGTGCGGGCCGATGTCTGGTCCGCGACCTCCTGGAACGAGCTGCGCCGCGAAGCGGTGGACGTCGAACGGCACAACCTGCTGCACCCCGAGGACAAGCAGCGCACGCCGTACATCACGCAGAAGCTCTCCGGCGCGGAAGGCCCGTTCATCGCGGTCTCCGACTGGATGCGCGCCGTGCCCGACCAGATCTCCCGCTGGGTGCCCGGCACGTACCAGTCGCTCGGTGCCGACGGGTTCGGCTTCGCCGACACCCGGGGCGCCGCGCGCCGCCACTTCCACATCGACGCGCAGTCGATCGTGGTCGCGGTCCTCACGGAGCTGGCCCGCGAGGGGAAGGTCGATCGCTCGGTCCTCAAGCAGGCGATCGACCGCTACCAGTTGTTGGACGTCGCAGCCGCCGATCCGGGCGCGGCCGGGGGCGATGCGTAGCCCTCACAACGGGTCTTGCTGTAGCGGGGCCTTGCTGCAGCGGGGTCTTGTTGTAGCGGGGTCTTGTTGTAGCGGCGGATCGGATCGGTGACAGTGAGCTTGGGCTGAGAAGGCCTCCGCTCGGAGCGGCCCCGGGGGTTGAGCCCGGGGCCGCGTCGCGTTCCGCCCGTGGTCAGGCGCCCATACTCGCGGCTCCTCGCGGCCGAACTGGTGCGTACCGTCGGCCCTGGCTTGAGCGCCGGGTCGGTGCTGAGCGCTGGGTCGGTGCTGAGCGCTGGGTCGTGCTCAGGCTCGCGGCCGAACCGGTGCTCCCTGTCGGTCCTGCCTTGCGCGCAGGGCCGTGCTGAGCACCGGGTCCATGTTGAGCGTCGGGTCAGTGCTCAGCGTTGGACTCGTACTCGGCGTCGGAAGCGGATCGCGCCTGGGCTCGGACTCGGCGCCGGAATCGCGCTGGGCGCCGAGCCCGGACTCAGCGTCAGAACAGCCCACCCGCGGCGGAGCCGGTCGCCGAGGCCAGCCAGACGATCGCGAGCAGGGTGTCGATCGCGCCGAGGACCAGGGCGACCAGGGCCGGCACCGAGTTCGTACCGGTCCAGCGTCGTCCCATCGCCAGCCAGCCGCAGACGACGGCGACCGGACCCAGCACGATCCCCAGTACGAAGAATCCGGCGATCGCGCTGACGAGTCCGATGATTCCGAGCGACGCGCGGTCCGGCCCGCTCCGCGAGCCTACGCGGCCGCGTGAACGGGGGTGCTTGCGCGTGGTGTGACCGAAACCCGCCATTATCACTCCTCGAGTTCGTATGGACTCGGGCAATGAACCGGGTACCCCGTCTGCCGCCGTCTATCGCCGCGCCCGCACGCGCTCATCTCTCCCAGACCTTGAACGCCCGGGATTTGTAAGGCGATTCGGGCTCCCACGTACCGCTGCCGGGGTAGGTCTGGAACTCACCGGTCTCCGCGCACTCCGTCGACTGGTAGGTGGTGACGGGGCGGCCGGTGCGGTTGGCGAGAGACGCCGCGCTGCTCCCCTCCGGCAGCGCGACGCAGCTCTCGATGTCGATCCCGGCCAGTTCGTAAGTGTGCCGGGCCCCCTTGAACCCCGCCTTGCCCCAGAGACAGAGCTCCCCCGCCGAGCAGTCCCCGAGCGTCGGTGGCGCCGCCGCGGCGGCGGAGCCGGGAGAGAGAGCCACCGCGGCGAGTGCCGCGACGGTGACCGTCATGGACATAGGCATGAGCATGGACGTACGCATGTGTCTGAACCCCCGTGTCGTGTCGACCAGTTGCGTTCGCGACTGATCGCTTGCCAGACACTTTGGCCCGGAAGATCTGGTTCCGGGAAGGCCTTCCGCCCGACGTCACTCGGATAAGCGAAAGCCCCCGGATAGTTCCCGGGGGCTTCCCTCACACGAGCGGTTTCGGCACGTCACGCCCGCCCTATCCAGGGGCGTGCCTGACGTCAGATGTGCGCCGCACCCGCCGCCGCGTCCGCGTTGGCACCCCGCTTGGTCAGCGTCGCGACGAGGATGGCGACGACCGCGACCCCCGAGGCGACCAGGCAGGCCAGGCTCATGCCGGAGATGAAGGTGTCGTGCGCGACGCCGGTTATCTTCTCGGCGAGCGAGGCCGGCGTGCCGGGCGGCACCGGCGCGGCCCCGACCTGGACGGCCTCCGACGCCTGGTCCAGCTGCGTGGACGAGAGCGGCGGGAGCTTGGCGTCCGCCCAGTTGCCCGCGAGGTCGCTGTCGACCTTCGACGCCATGACGGCGCCGAGGACGGCGGTGCCGAGGCTGCCGCCGATCTGCATGGCGGCCTGCTGGAGTCCGCCGGCGACGCCGGAGAGCTCCATCGGCGCGTTGCCCACGATGACCTCGGTGGCTCCGACCATCACGGGCGCGAGGCCGAGACCGAGCAGCCCGAACCAGACGGACATGATGCCGCTGCCGGTGCCGGCCTCAAGGGTGGACATGCCGTACATCGCGATGGCCGTGCACGCCATGCCGCCCGCGAGCGGGATGCGCGGGCCGACCTTCGTGATCATCGCGCCGGCCAGGGGGGAGGCCACGATCATCATGCCGGTCAGCGGCAGCAGGTGCAGACCGCTGTCGATCGGGCTCATGCCGTGCACGTTCTGCAGGTAGAAGGTGACGAAGAACAGGCCGCCCATGAACGCGATGGCCATGAGCACCATCAGCACCACGCCGGCCGACAGCGGCACGGAACGGAACAGGCCCAGCGGGATGAGCGGTTCGGCGACGCGCGTCTCCCACAGCGCGAAGAGCACGAAGCACACCACCGCCACCGCGAGGAACGTCCACGTCCGGCCGGCGCCCCAGCCCCAGGCGGGCGCCTTGATCAGGGCCCACACCAGGCAGAACATCGCGCCGGACAGCAGCAGGATGCCGGGGATGTCGAAGGACCGCGGCGCGTTCTTGGCGCGGTGGTCGAGGAGGATGACGAGCCCGAGGACGAGAGCGACGATGCCCACGGGGACGTTGATGAAGAAGACGGACTGCCAGCTGACGTGCTCCACGAGCACGCCGCCGAGGATGGGGCCGCCCGCGGTCGACGCGCCGATCACCATGCCCCAGATACCGATCGCCATGTTCAGCTTCTCGGCGGGGAAGGTGGCGCGCAGCAGGCCGAGCGCGGCGGGCATCAGCAGCGCGCCGAACAGCCCCTGGAACACGCGGAACGTGACGACCAGCGCGATGCTGTCGGAGAGCCCGATCGCCCCCGAGGCGGCGGCGAAACCGACCACGCCGATCAGGAAGGTCTGCCGGTGCCCGAACCGGTCGCCGAGCTTGCCCGCGGTGATGAGCGTGACCGCGAGGGCGAGGAAGTAGCCGTTGGTGATCCACTGGACGTCGGCGAAGCTCGCGCCGAGATCCTTCTGAATGGCCGGGTTGGCGATGGCGACGATGGTGCCGTCCAGGGCGACCATCATCACGCCGATCGCGACGGAGAAAAGGGTCAGCCAGGGGTGGCCGCGCAGCCCCTTGGCCGGTGCCGGGACAGGCTCGGGCTCCGGAACCCGGTCCGCCTTGTCGACAGTGGTCTGACTAGTCATACGTTCGAGGCTAGTGACAGTGCCTGACAGTTGACAAAGCATTTCACAAGTCGGTAACTGTCACGTCGCTCACACTACGGTGGAGCCCGCAACAGCCAGAAAGAGGATCATGGCGACCCGATTGAACCTGCGTGAACTGAAGAAGCAGCGGACCCGGGACGCCTTGCTGCGTTCCGCGCTCGAGCTCTTCACCTCGCAGGGGTTCGACTGCACCACGGTCGACGAGATCGCCGAGGCATGCGAGGTCTCCCAGCGCACCTTCTTCCGTTACTTCGCGAACAAAGAAGAGGCTGCTTTCGCCATCCAGGAGATGGTGGAGTCCCGCTTCGTCGTCGCTCTGCGGGAGCGTCCCGCGCAGGAGAGCCCGTTCGAAGCCCTGCGTCATACGGTTCTGAGCACCTGGGAGGCGCTGAGCCGTTCCGTGGAGGAGGTCATCCCGGTCGAACTCCACATGCGCACCTACCAGATGATCGAGTCCACCCCCGTACTCCTCGCCGCCCACCTGCGCCGCTCCGTGGAGCTGGAGGAGGAGGCCGCGCGCGTGATCGCCGAGCGCGAGGGCCTGGACGTGGACACCGATCCGCGCCCCAGGGTGGCCGTGGCCGCGTTCAGCGGGGTGATGCGGATGACGGGACGATTGTGGGGCGCGGGCGAGGACCCGAGCGTCGATGCCATCCGTAGGCTCACCGAGTCGTACCTCGACCACCTGAAGCCGTCGCTCGGCGAGCGGTGGGCTCATGACTGAGTGTGAACACGTGCGATCCGTCACGGAGCCGACCTCGCCTTACCGCACGCGTGGACCTGCCGCCTCCTTACGTAGGGTGAAGGTCTGGCTGCGGCCGCGTCTGTATTTACCCAAATAAGCGACCGGAAACGTGATCCGCCTCACCCGTGGCACGGAGCTTCCTCTGCTTCTCCTAGGGTGGTCCGCAGTGACTTCCTTCGACACTCCCCCCCAGCTCACCATCGGGCGCGCACTGCTCGCGCTGGCCGTCGTGTTCGTCATGCTGGCGACCACCGGCTGGACCGCGGTGCGCCAGCACCGGACCGCCCCTTCGCCGCTCCAGACCGCTCTGACCGCGTGGGAGCACGGCCGTCTGAACGGCCACGCCCTGCCCGCGCCGCAGAGTTCCCCCGCCCGCCTGGCGCACTTCTTCGCCTCTTTGGACCCCCATCAGCGCGACTGGCTGGCCGGCCGCTATCCGCTCGCGGTGGGCAATATGAACGGCGCGCCCGTCGCCCTGCGCTACCGCGCTAACCGGATCGCTCTGGATCAGGCCCGCAAGGTCGAGTCCGAGCGCGTGCACGACAACCGGCTGTCCTCCGTGGGCCACACCGAGGCGAAACAGCGCAGGAAACGCTTCGCGCTCCTGACCGCCCCCGGCCGCAACATCCTCGCCTTCGACCCCATGGGCAACGGCCGGGTGGCCGAGGTCTTCGGCGACCTCACCACGGCGCAGCGCGTCTCCGTCGTCGTGCCGGGCGTCGACACCAACCTGCTGACCTTCCAGCGCACGTTCCGCCCGTACTCGGCGCCCGTCGGCATGGCCCGCTCCTTGTACGCCGCCGAGCGTACGGCGAGCTCCCACACCCGTACCGCCGTCATCGCGTGGGCCGACTACACGGCGCCGGCCGGTCTCGGCGTTGACGCAGCCACCTCGATGCGCGCCGACGACGGCGCGGTCCGGCTGAACGCGATGCTGCGCGGCCTGCCCGGCAGCTCTCCCGTAGCCCTCTACTGCCACAGCTACGGCTCTGTGGTGTGCGGGGTGGCGGCACGTCACCTGCCCGCACGGGTGAGCGACATCGCGGTGGCCGGCAGCCCCGGCATGCGGGCCGAGACCGCCTCCGGCCTTGGCACCCACGCGCGCGTGTGGTCCACCCGCGACAAGGACGACTGGATCCAGGACGTGCCGTACATGGAGGTGGGGGGCCTGGGCCACGGCGCCGATCCGGTCTCCCCGGAGTTCGGCGCGCGAGTGGTCTCATCGGCGGACGCCAAGGGCCACACCGGCTACTTCGAACCGGGCACCGAGAGCCTCAGCAACTTCGCCGAGATCGGAACTGGCTCGTACCGATCGGTGCGGTGCGCGGCCGCGGACCACGACTGCCGGAAGAGTTTTTCCGGTGGTGCCTCCGCCTGACGCGCGTAGAAAACTGCGAAACGATGGTCCGACGCAACAGGCGACGGAGGCGCGCGTGCCGCATACGATGAGCCGCATGGGTGACGTACTGGCCGGATTCAATGCCGCCTGGGAGTTCGAGTCCGACTCCGTGCTCATCCGCTTCGAACGGGGGATCCGCACGCCGAAGCTCTTTCAGGCGCTCGGTGAACGCCGTATCCCCCTGGAAGCGATCGCGGCGGTGACTCTGACTCCTGGCAAGCGCGGCACCGTGGTGCTGCACGCCGTGCCCAGACCGGGCGCCGACCCGGTGATGGACGCGGCGGCAGGCCAGCTCAAGGAGGGCAGTGACCCGTACCGGCTGGTGCTGCCCGCCGAGCGGGAGACGCTGGCCGAGTACTACGCGGACGAACTGCGCGGGATGCTCGTCGCCGACGAGGACGTCTGGCCGGACGGTTACCTGGTGGCTCCGCCCGCGGCCCCGCTTCAGTTCAAGGCGTACGACGGCAAGGCCTCCTTCGACGGTGCGGCCGTGTCGTTCCGCTGGTTCTGGACGGGTGCCTCGTCCGCGAAGTGGAAGGCCGGCGACAAGACGTTCCCGGTCTCCGACCTGAGCGGCGTGGAGTGGCGTTCCCCCGAACTGTTCGAAGGGCACCTGCGCCTGCTGCCCCGGGAGCCGGCGGACGGAAAGCCCGGGCCGGCCGATCAGGACCCGGCCGCCGTGGTCTTCGGCCTCGGCTACGGGCCGGTGCACGAGTCGCTGCCCTTCGCCGCCTCGGTGCTGGCGGCCGTACGCTCCACGAGCCCCGCGCCGTCACCGGCCGGACAGCTCACCGGGGCCGTACCGGCGGGCCGTCGGGACCCGGCGGACATCGCCGACCGCATCCGCCACCTCGGCGAGTTGCATCAGGCGGGGCTGGTCACGGACGCGGAGTTCACGTCGAAGAAGGCGGAACTGCTCGCGGAGCTGTGACAGCCCTTCGCGTCAGCGCTGGTGATACTCGGGTATGAGGTGCGATTGAGCACCTGGGTATGACGGCGCGAACGGGGCTCAGTGCCTACGCTGACCGGGCGATGAGCACTCCACCTACTCCTCCCGAGCACGCCCCCCGCCCGCCGAGAACAGGCTCCGGGCCAGGAGGGCGACGGCGCCTGCGCGGGGTGCCGGGCGGTGATCTGCGCGGCGCCGGTGACAGGATCGCCACGGCCGTCTCGGCGCTCACGATCGCCGTGGGCGGCGACCGTTCCGAGCCGTTGCTGGCCCAGGCCCCCAGGCGCTGGATGCGGCTACTGCCGTATCTGGTCGCGCTGGGCTTCGTCGCCGTGCTCCTCCCCGTCACCGCACAGGTGCTGTCGCACGACTACGGCGTGAACGGAGGCCTCGCCGGCGCCATCGCCGTCGCGCAGGTCGCACCCTTGCTTCTCGCGGTCAGCCGTCCGCTGGCCGCGTGGTACCTCACGATCGTCGCCGCCGTGCTGGGCACGATCCCGCTGTTCCAGGGCGACGCGCACCATCCCTCGCCATGGACACCCATGATCGTCGTCGGGTACGTGGTGCTGTGCATCGCCCTGGCCCTGCGCGAGAGCCGCCGCACCCTTATCGGCATCTGGCTGGTCACGGTCGTGGTGAGCATCATCCTCGGGTCCTTCCGCGACGCCGACAGTCAGGACACGGGCGTCCTGCTCATCGTCCTGAGCGGCGGTGTCCTGCTGCTGGGCGCCCTGGTGCGGGAGCGGGGCGAGACGCAGCGCAAGCTGGTCGAGCAGGAGACGATCAGCGAGGCCGAGCGGACCCGCCGGACGCTGCTGGAGGAACGGACGAGGATCGCCCGCGAGTTGCACGACGTCGTGGCCCACCACATGTCGGTGATCACCGTGCAGGCCGATTCCGCTCCCTACCGCCTCCAGGGCCTGACAGAGGAGACACGCGAGGAGTTCACCTCCATCGCCGCGGGCGCCCGGGAGTCACTGACCGAGATGCGGCGGCTCCTGGCCGTCCTGCGCAGCGAGGGCGCGGAAGGCGACTTGGTGCCGCAGCCCGGCCTCGCACACCTGGGGCAGCTCGTGGAGGCGACGGTGCGCGGTGGTGTGCCGGTCGAACTGTCGTATCCGGAGCTGGCTCTCGTCGCCCAACTGACCGATGTGTCACCGGCGGTGGATCTCTCCGCGTACCGCATCGTGCAGGAGGCGCTCGCGAACGTGGTGCGGCACGCTCCCGGCGCGCGGGCACAGATCTCGGTCGGTCTGGACGAGGACGCTCTGTTGGTGATCGTGGTCAACGGACCGGCCGCGGAGCCCGTCTCCCCCATCGAGTCCACCGGCACGGGACACGGCCTGATAGGGATGCGCGAGCGCGTACGGTTGGTCGGCGGCGCGCTGGACGTGGGCCCGCTGCCCGCCGGGGGGTTCCGTGTCGCGGCCCGCCTGCCCCTGACCACGGCCACCTCTCCCACCTCGCCCCCGGCGTAAAGGAACGCACCGCGCATGACCATTCGCGTGATCATCGTCGACGACCAGAGCATGGTGCGGGCCGGGTTCGCCGCTCTGCTGTCCGCGCAGAGCGACATCGACGTCGTGGGCGAGGCCCCGGACGGCAGACAGGGGGTGGCGACCAGCCGGTCGACCCATCCCGACGTGGTCCTGATGGACGTGCGCATGCCCGAGATGGACGGACTGGAGGCAGCGCGCGAGCTGCTGGACCCGCCGCCCGGCGTGGTGCACCGGCCCAAAGTGATCATGCTGACCACGTTCGACGTGGACGACTATGTGTACACGGCCCTGCGGGCGGGGGCGTCCGGCTTTCTGCTCAAGGACGCGCCTCCCGCCGACCTGATCGCCGCGGTGCGTATCGTCGCGGCCGGGGAAGCGCTGCTCGCGCCTACCGTCACCAGGCGCCTCATCGAGGACTTCGCCAGAACCCGGCCGGCGCGCAGGGACCGCTCCCCGCGGCTCAACAGCTTGACGCCGCGCGAGCTCGAGGTCCTGGAGCTGATCGCACGCGGTCTGTCCAATCAGGAGATCGCGCAGAAGCTGGTGCTGGCCGAGCAGACCGTGAAGACCCATATCGGGCGTGTGCTGGCCAAGTTGGGGCTGCGCGACCGAGCCCAAGCGGTGATCTTCGCCTACGAGACCGGGCTCGTCACACCCGGCGATCAGTGACACCGTCGCGCGACGCTCCGGCGGTCCTCGATGTCCCCAGGCGTACGGGGCCGGCCTGCTCGCGCCCGCCCCAGCCACGCCGGTAGCACGGCAACGCACGAGGTCCGCGGGGTGCGGCGACGTCACCCCCTACTGGAGTATGTGGTCCATATACCCAGGTAGCAGCGGCGAGTTGGCTCCGCGGTGTGACGCCACGGCCGCGGTCGGCTTTCTACCTTCCCCTCGTCATACCGACGGTGGAGGGGAGACGGGCGATGGGCCTGGGTTCTTGGAAACGACGCGGCCGGCGCACGGTGGCCGCTGCCGCGCTCACGACGATGCTCGTCGCGGGTACGGCGGGCTGGGCTTCGGGCCGACAGCAGACCCCGCTCACCGGGCCACCACCGGGCACCTCTTCCTGGCGCACGGACACCGTGCTGGGGACGCGGCTGCCCGACCCGGCGACCGCGAGTCCGGGCCAGATCGCGGACTTCTTCCGCGGGTTGAGCGCACCGGAGCAGCACGGGCTGGCTGTCCGGCACCCGTCGGTCGTCGGCAACTTGGACGGGGCACCGATCCCCCTGCGGTACGAAGCGAATGTGCTGGCGTTGCGCACCGCGAAGACCCGGGCCCGCGCCGACGCGCAGGACACCAGCCTGCCCCCGCGGGTGCGCGCGACGGCACGCGTCCTCGCCGGGCGCTGCGCCGCTCTGCTCGCCTCGGGCCACCGGATACTCGCCTTCGATCCGCGTGGCAGTGGTCAAGTAGCCGAGGTCTACGGGGACTTGCGCACCGCTCATCATGCCGCCGTGGTCGTGCCGGGCTCTGACATCGATCTGTACTCGTTCGACCGGGCCAAGGACAGGTACGGGACGCCCGCCGGGATGGCGAAGTCCTTGTACAAGGCGGCAGGCGGACAGACGGCTGTGGTGGCCTGGGTCGGCTACACCACGCCGGTCGGTCTCGGCCCGGATGCCGCCACCGGCCGGCTCGCGGAGGCCGGCGCCCCGCGCCTGGCCCGCTTCGTGCAGGGCCTCACGGCCACGGGCACCTCGAAGCCTGCCGTCTTCTGCCACAGCTACGGCTCGGTGGTGTGCGGGCTCGCGGCGCCCCGGCTCCCTGTGTCCGACCTCGTCGTCCTGGGCTCCCCCGGCATGCGCGCGGACCGTGTCGGCGACCTGCACACCCGGGCCCGGGTGTGGGCGGCGCGGGACGACAGTGACTGGATCTCCAAGGTGCCGCATGTCGAACTGCTCGGCCTGGGACACGGAACCGACCCCACCGACCCGTCCTTCGGAGCCCGCCGGGTCCCTGCCGAGCGGGCTGAGGGCCACACGGGTTACTTCGCGCCAGGCACGGACTCGTTGCGTGCCTTCACCGACATCGCCACCGGAGCATCGTCATGAACCTCACCACCCTGCGTTCCTCCACCATCTCTACCGTCACCGCCATCGACGCGCGGACCCCGGCCCACCGCGACCGGGCGATCGACGGGCTGCGTGCCGTGGCCCTGCTCGCCGTCCCGACCGGCCACTGGCTCCTCGGCGGTTTCACTCTCGACCCCAACGGCGCGCTGCACAACGCGAGTCCGCTGTCCGCCTTCGGATTCTTCGCACCGGCGTCGTGGGTGCTGCAGATGCTGGGCGTGTTCTTCCTCGTAGGCGGTTACGCCTCGGCCCTGTCGTACCGCCGCGCCCAGGAGGGCGGGGTGTCGACGGTCCGCTGGCTGCGCGGCCGACTGGCCCGGCTCGGCCGTCCGGTGCTGGGAGTGACAGCGGTCTGGGCCGCGCTGCTCCCGGTGTTGTACGCCCTCGGCGTGCCGGGGACGACCTTGCGCACGGGCTCCACTCTGGTGATACAGCCCCTCTGGTTCGTCGGGGTCTACTCCGTGGTCACGGCGCTCACACCCTGGTGCATAGGGGTCTCCCGCCGGCTCGGCGCATGGGCCGCGGCCGCGCTGCTGGCCGCGGTCGCCGCGGTCGACTTCCTGCGATACGGGCCACTCGGCTCGGCGATGCCGTCCTGGCTGAGCCTGTTGAATCTCTTGCCGGGCTGGATGTTCGCCTATCAACTGGGCGTCTGCTGGAGCGAGAAGAGGATCGCCCGGCGAGGCGCATGGGTCCTGCTCGTCGGCGGGACGGCGCTCTTCACGACGCTCCTGTTCGCCTTCCACTACCCGGCGTCAATGGTCGGGGTGCCCGGCGAGGCACGGACGAACTCGCATCCGCCCTCGCTTCTGGTCCTGGCCCTGGCCGCCGCTCAGTGTGGCGCCGCAATACTGCTGCGGGACCGCATCGGGCGCCTGCTGCGCCGGCCCGTGCTCTGGGCACCGGTCGTGATGATCAACCTGTCGGCGATGACCATCCTGTGCTGGCACCAGACGGCGATGCTCACGGCAGCGGTCCCCGCGTCCTTCGCGGGAGAGATACCCGGGTTGACATCGGGCCCGGACAGCTGGCTCTGGATAGCGGCTCGTCTGGCGTGGCTGCCACTGTTCGCGATCCTGCTTGTACTGATAGGCCGCTACGCGCGGGGCTTCGAAACACCCTGGAAGCGAGCGACTCGGGGGTGGCGAGCCCTGGCTGGACTGCTCGCCGCCGGGTTCACGGTGTTCGCGCTGGGGCTGGCGTGAGGAGCCCGGGGCGGCCGTCAGTGACCCTGGACGACCGCAGCGCCTCCGGTCCGGTGAGCCCCACCCGGCAGGTGAGACTCGCCTCGCCGGTGGGTCCTGCTGGACAGGTGGGTCCTGCCGAGCAAGCGGGGCCCGCTGAGCAGGCGGGTCCCGCCAGGCGGACCGGATCCCGCCGATCAGACAGATACGCCAGGGCCGGGCGGCCCGGCCACCCCAGCCCCAGCCCCGCCCCGGACCGGCCCCAGGCCCGACCCCAAGACCCGGACCCGACCCCGCCCCCGGACCCGGCGCTCTACTCGCGGCCCGCCGACGTGAAGGCCATGTCGGCGTAGCGGTCACCCGACACCTGGGCGGCGATCGGTTCGAGGAGCCTCAGCTCATCGTCCGTGAGGGTGAGACGGGTCGCGGCGGTGTTCTCCTCGGCCCTGTGGCGCTTGCGCGTGCCGGGGATGGGGACGACGGGGAGGCCGAAGAGTTCCGCCTGTTGCTGCACCCAGGCCAGGGCGATCTGGCCCAGGGAGGCGCCGTGCGCGTCGGCGACTTGGCGGACCGGTTCGAGGAGGGCGGCGTTGACGGCGGCGTTGTCGCCGGTGAAGCGGGGCTGCTGGCGGCGGAAGTCGTCCTCGGACAACTCCTTGTCGGCGCTGACGAAAGCACCGGTGAGGAAGCCGCGGCCGAGCGGTGAATAGGGGACGAGCGCGACGCCGAGTTCCGCCGCGGCCGGCACCACCGACCGCTCGATGTCGCGGCTGAACAGCGACCACTCCGACTGGACGGCCGCGATGGGATGGACGGCCTGTGCGGCTCGCAGTTCGTCGGCGGTGACCTCGCTGAGGCCGAGGTGCTTGACCTTGCCGGCGGCGACGAGTTCGGCCATCACGCCGACCGTCTCCTCGATGGGCACCTTCGGGTCCCGGCGGTGCATGTAGTACAGGTCGACCGAGTCGGTGCCCAGGCGCTGGAGGCTGGCATCGATGCAGGTCCGGATGTAGGCGGGGTCGTTGCGGATGGTGCGCTTGGTGGGCTCGTCCGGGTCGATCCCGAGGGCGAACTTGGTGGCCAGGACGATCTCGTCCCGGTGCGCCTTGAGGAAAGGAGCCAGGAACTTCTCGTTCTCGCCGGCCCCGTAGGCGTCGGCGGTGTCGTACAAGGTGACGCCGAGTTCGAGCGACCGCTCCAGGGTGGCTCGTGCCTCATCGGCGTCGGTCGGACCGTAGGCCCAGCTCATGCCCATGCAGCCGAGGCCCTGAATGCCCACCACGGGCCCGTTGTTTCCCAACTCAACAGTGGAGATGCGCTGGTCGTCCGCGTGCGGCGGTCGTTCCGTGCCGGTCATGTGGTTCAGGTCCTTTCAGGTGTCGCCGTCGTGTCCGTCGTTGTCGTGTCCCCGGCGCCGACGTCTACTGGGCACCCGCATAGAAGTTGATCTTGTGGTCGAGCACGGCCAGGGTGTCCTGCAGCTCGGCCATCCGGTGCAGGACGTCGCGGCGGGTCGATTCGAGGAGTTCGCGCCGCTCCTCGAAGGTCTGCTCCCCGAGCCGGACGAGTTCGGCGTAGCGGACCATGTGGGCGACCGGCATGCCGGTGAGGCGCAGCTTGCCGACGAAGGCGAGCCAGTCCAGGTCGCGGTTGGTGTAGCGGCGCTGGCCGGTGTGCGAGCGGTCGACGTCGGGCATCAGGCCGATCCGCTCGTACCAGCGCAGGGTGTGCGCGGTCAGGCCGGTGAAGGCGACGACCTCACTGATCGTGTACCGGTCCTGGCCCTCCGGACGCGGATGGGCGCTCGGCGTCGCGGCGCAGGCGTCGACCTTGGTGCGGTCTGCCGTGGCCCGGTCCGTCGGGGTCGGGCCGGTCTTGGTCGGGGTGGGTGCGGGCGGGGTCTCCATCACCGTCATGACTCCCACGCTAGAACCTTGGAGTGCACTCCAAGCAAGTGATCGCGGGAATTGCCGGCGACACCCGGGCGGCAGTCGCACTACGGTGCGGATCATGTCTCTCGTCCGGCCCCTCGTCCGCCGCGCCGTCCCTGAGGACGCCGCAGAGCTGGTCCGACTGCGCAAGATCATGCTCGACTCGATGAGCCCCAGTGCCGATGTGAGCTGGCAGCCGGGCACGGTGGCGGCTCTGCGCGCGCATCTCGCCGATCCCGGGGGCGAGCTGACCGCGTTCGTCATCGACGCGCCGGGAGCGGATGGACGGCTCGCGGCTTGTGCCTCCGGTGCCATCCACCACGGTCTCGGCAGCCCGGGTAACCCCGCCGGCACCTCCGGACACGTCTTCAATGTGTGCACCGATCCGGAGTACCGGCGCCGGGGGTTCTCGCGGGCCTGCGTGGAGGCGCTCCTGGACTGGTACCGGGAGCGTGAGGTGCACCGGATCGATCTGCACGCGACGGCAGAGGGTGAGCCGCTCTACACCTCGCTGGGGTTCGCCCGCACCCCCGCGCCCGCGATGAGGCTGACGCTCTGAGGCGAGCCGGGCAGGCTGCCAGGCTCCAGGGCCCGCCCGAGGGGAGCCGAGGGCAGGCTCTAGGCTCGGGGGCATGCAGAGCCTCGCGTTGATCGAGAACTGGCCGGTCCCGACCGCCGCCGCAGCCGTCGTCCGGGCGGACGGCACGGTCCTGGGCACGCACGGCCCCACGGCCCACCGTTTCCCGCTCGCCTCGGTCACCAAGCCGCTCGCGGCCTACGCGGCTCTCGTGGCGTACGAGGAGGGGGCGATCGAGCTCGACGAGCCGGCCGGTCCGCAGGGATCGACGGTGCGGCACCTGCTGGCCCACACCAGCGGCCTCGCCTTCGACGAGCACCGGACGACCTCGGAGCCGGGTGTGCGGCGGTTGTACTCGAACGCGGGTTTCGAGGTGCTCGGGGACCACATCGAGAAGGCGACGGAGATCCCGTTCGGGGAGTACCTGCGTCAGGCCGTGCTCGAACCCCTCGGGATGACCGCGACCACTCTGGACGGCTCACCGGCCAAGGACGGGGTGTCGACGGTGGACGACCTGGTGCGGTTCGCCGCGGAGCTCCAGGCGCCGCGGTTGCTCGATCCGCGGACGGTCGCCGAGGCGATGACGGTGCAGTACCCGGGGACGAAGGGCGTGCTGCCGGGGTACGGGCACCAGAACCCGAACGACTGGGGACTCGGGTTCGAGATCAGGGACCACAAGTCGCCGCACTGGACGGGGAGTTCCTCGTCCCCGCGGACCTTCGGGCACTTCGGTCAGTCCGGCACGCTCCTGTGGGTCGATCCCGATGCCGGGGCGGCCTGTGTGGCACTGGCGGACCGTGCGTTCGGGCCGTGGGCGGCGGAGGTCTGGCCGCCGTTCACGGACGCGGTGCTCGCGGAGCTGTGACCCGGGCAGGGGGCACAGGTCAGTCGCTCATCTCCCAGATCAACAAGTGCGCGGCGGTGGACGCGAGGACGTCAGGGCCCGACGATGCCGTGATCCGGGCGGCGTCCCCCTGCTCCAGTTCTGTGTCCCCCAGCAGTTCTGTGTCCCGCAGCCGCACGGTGCCCTGCGCGACGTGCAGGTAGACGTAGGGGGCGGCCGGCAGTTCCGTCCGCTCGCCCTCGGCCAGGCGCCGCACATGGAGCAGGGCGCCCGCCTCCGGGACGTCGTAGGGGGTCGAGTCGGCTATGCCGTGCACCACCTCGTAGGCGGGGTCGCCGCCCGGGGAGCGCGGGGCCAGCCAGGTCTGGATGAACGTGAGGGGCTCGGTGCTGTCGTTGCGCTCCACATGCCGGACGCCGCCGCCGGAGCTCAGGCGCTGGACGTCGCCGGGCCGCACGACGGACTCGTGGCCCGTGGAGTCGCGGTGGGTGAGTTCGCCGGTCACGACCCAGGTGACGATCTCGGTGTGGCTGTGGGGGTGCTCGTCGAAGCCGGCACCGGGGGCCAGCTGTTCCTCGTTGCAGGCGAGGATCGCGCCGAAGCGCAGGTTCTCCGGGTCGTAGTGCGGGCCGAAGGAGAACGCGTGGAAGGAGCGGATCCCGGCCTCGCGCTCGCCTCCCGGATAGCGGTCGCCGGAGCGACGGACATCGATCACGCCCTCCACCGTAGCCGTCGTCTCCGGCCGTGCGGGGCGATCGCGGCGACCCCTCCACTCCGCCGAGCCGTCCCGGTAAGGCAGTCTTGTCCCGTGCCCCCATCGGAATCAGCGCAGCCTTCAGCGAACGAATCAGCGGACCGCCGCCCGGACGTCCGTGCGGCTCCCCACCCGCATGCGGCGACTCTGAAGCGCCTGGAGAAGTCATCCGGGGCGCTCGCCGCGCAGGCGATCACGCGCATGGACGAGACGCTGTCCTGGTACCGGGCCATGCCTCCGGAGAACCGGTCGTGGATCGGGCTGGTGGCGCAGGCGGGGATCGCCGCGTTCACCGAGTGGTTCCGGCGGCCGGATGCCCCGCAGGCCATTTCCACGGATGTCTTCGGCACCGCGCCGCGCGAGCTGACGCGAGCGATCACCCTGCGCCAGACCGTGGAGATGGTGCGCACCACGATCGAGGTCATGGAGTCGGCCATCGACGAGGTGGCCGCGCCCGGGGACGAGCGCGTTCTGCGCGAGGCGCTGTTGGTGTATGCGCGGGAGATCGCGTTCGCGACGGCCCAGGTGTACGCGCAGGCGGCGGAGGCGCGGGGCGCGTGGGACGCGCGGCTTGAGTCCCTCGTGGTGAACGCCGTGCTCTCCGGGGAGGCCGACGAGGGAGCGATCAGCCGGGCCGCGGCGCTGGGCTGGAACTCTCCGGAGCATGTGTGTGTGGTGCTCGGGACCGCGCCGGACGGCGACAGCGAGCTGACGGTGGAGGCGATCCGGCGGGCGTCGCGCCACGCGAAGTTGCAGGTGCTGACCGGGGTGCTCGGGGACCGGCTCGTGGTGATCGCGGGTGGTAGCGACAATCCGCTGGCGGTGGCGAAGTCGCTGATCGGTCCGTTCGCGGCGGGGGCCGTGGTCGCCGGTCCGGTGGTGCCGGACCTGCTGGCGGCCACGCGGTCCGCCCAGGCCGCGGCTGCCGGGTTGAAGGCGTGCGGTGCCTGGCAGGACGCCCCGCGCCCGGTGCTGGCGGACGATCTGCTTCCGGAGCGCGCGATCGCCGGAGACCCCTCCGCGCGGGAGCAGTTGGTGGAGGAGATCTACAGACCGCTCGAGGAAGCCGGTTCGGCGCTGCTGGAGACGCTCAGCGTCTATCTGGAGCAGGCGAGCAGTCTGGAAGGCGCGGCCCGGATGCTCTTCGTGCACCCGAACACCGTCCGCTACCGGCTCCGACGTGTGACCGACGTCACCGGCTGGTCGCCGTCCGATGTCCGCTCGGCCTTCACCCTGCGGATCGCGCTCATCCTGGGACGTCTCGTCGGCGCCGATCTCCAGTCGTAGCCTTTTGTCGGGGGTCTACAATTCCCCCTTCGGTTCTTCGTCCCTGTCCCCACGGGCGGCCCGCACCGTCCACAAGAGAGAGTGTGAGAGTGCTCGTACTCGTCGCTCCCGGCCAAGGCGCTCAGACGCCCGGCTTCCTGACTCCCTGGCTCGACCTTCCCGGCGCGGCGGACCGCCTCGCCGGGTGGTCCGACGCCATCGGCCTCGACCTCGCCCACTACGGCACGCAGGCCGACGCGGACGCGATCCGTGACACGGCCGTGGCCCAGCCGCTCCTCGTGGCGGCAGGCCTCCTCTCGGCGACCGCGCTCGGCGATGTCAGGCCGGGTGCGGTGGCGGGGCACAGCGTCGGTGAGATCACCGCGGCGGCGTTCGCCGGGGTGCTCGACGACACCGCCGCCCTGAAGCTCGTGCGCGGACGCGGTCTGGCCATGGCGGAGGCCGCCGCGATCACCCGGACCGGCATGTCGGCGCTGCTCGGCGGTGACCCCGAGACCACCGTGGAGCACCTGCAGAAGCTGGGCCTGACCCCGGCGAACCGGAACGGCGCGGGCCAGATCGTGGCCGCCGGCACCCTGGAGGAGCTGGCCGCGCTCGAGGCGGACAAGCCCGAGGGCGTGCGCCGCGTGGTGCCGCTGAAGGTGGCCGGGGCGTTCCACACCCTGCACATGGGCCCGGCGGTGGCGAAGCTGGCGGAGGCGGCGAAGGAGCTGACCCCGGCCGACCCCACGGTCACGTACGTCTCGAACAAGGACGGCAAGGCGGTCGCGACCGGCGACGAGGTCCTCGCACGCCTGGTCGGACAGGTCGAGAACCCGGTCCGCTGGGACCTGTGCCTGGAGACGTTCCAGGAGCTCGGCGTGACCGCGCTGATCGAGGTGTGCCCGGGCGGCACCCTCACCGGCATCGCCAAGCGTGCCCTGCCCGGCGTCAAGACCCTCGCCCTGAAGACCCCCGACGACCTCGACGCGGCCCGCGCCCTGATCGCCGAGCACACGGCCTGAGAAGGAGATCCGAGCAGCATGTCGAAGATCAAGCCCAGTAAGGGTGCCCCGTACGCGCGCATCCTCGGCGTCGGCGGGTACCGGCCGACGCGGGTCGTGCCGAACGAGGTGATCCTCGAGAAGATCGACTCGTCCGACGAGTGGATCCGTTCGCGCTCCGGCATCTCCACCCGCCACTGGGCGAACGACGAAGAGACCGTGTCGATGATGTCCGTCGAGGCGTCCGGCAAGGCGATCGCCGACGCGGGCATCGGGGCCGAGCAGATCGGCGCCGTGGTCGTGTCGACCGTCTCGCACTTCGCGCAGACGCCGGCCATCGCCACGGAGATCGCGGACAAGCTGGGCACGCAGAAGGCGGCGGCGTTCGACATCTCCGCCGGCTGCGCCGGGTTCGGCTACGGTCTGACGCTGGCCAAGGGCATGATCGTCGAGGGCAGCGCGGAGTACGTGCTGGTCATCGGCGTGGAGCGGCTCTCGGACCTGACCGATCTGGAGGACCGGGCGACGGCCTTCCTGTTCGGTGACGGCGCCGGTGCCGTGGTCGTCGGCCCGTCCCAGGAGCCCGCGATCGGCCCCACGGTGTGGGGTTCCGAGGGCGACAAGGCCGGCACGATCAAGCAGACGGTGCCGTGGGACAAGTTCCGTGTGGGCGATGTCTCACAGTTGCCCCTGGACTCCGAGGGCAACGTCAAGTTCCCGGCGATCACCCAGGAGGGCCAGGCGGTCTTCCGCTGGGCCGTGTTCGAGATGGCGAAGGTCGCCCAGCAGGCGCTGGACGCGGCCGGGATCAGCCCGGACGACCTGGATGTCTTCATTCCCCACCAGGCCAACGAGCGGATCATCGACTCGATGGTGAAGACTCTCAGACTGCCGGAGCACGTCACGGTCGCCCGGGACGTGCGCACCACCGGCAATACTTCGGCCGCCTCGATTCCGCTCGCGATGGAGCGGCTTCTGGCGACCGGCGAGGCGAAGAGCGGCGACACCGCGCTCGTCATCGGCTTCGGGGCGGGTCTCGTGTACGCCGCCACGGTCGTTACCCTCCCCTAGGCATCCCGTCCGGACCACCCGGTCCGTACGGTCGTCACACCTGCCGCTGACGCGGCGGGCGCCACACCCTCTGGATACACACCGAAGGAGCGCCACCATGGCCGCCACTCAGGAAGAGATCGTCGCCGGTCTCGCCGAGATCGTGAACGAGATCGCCGGGATCCCCGTTGAGGACGTCCAGCTGGACAAGTCCTTCACCGACGACCTGGACGTCGACTCGCTGTCCATGGTCGAGGTCGTCGTCGCCGCCGAAGAGCGCTTCGACGTCAAGATCCCGGACGACGACGTCAAGAACCTCAAGACCGTCGGCGACGCCACGAAGTACATCCTCGACCACCAGAACTGAGCCACCCGCCTCAGTTCGTAGGTCAGTCGCTCCGCCACCCGGCGGTGGCGCCGCTGAATCCCTCGCATCCGTTGGAGAAAGAATTCCTGTGAGCCCGACCAATCGCACCGTGGTCGTCACCGGTATCGGCGCAACCTCACCGCTGGGTGGCGACGCGACATCCACCTGGGAGGGCCTGGTCGCCGGACGTTCCGGTGTCAAGCCCCTCGAAAAGGAGTGGGCCGCCGAGCAGGCGGTCCGTATCGCGGCACCGGCCGCCGTGGACCCGAGCGAGGTCATTCCTCGCCCGCAGGCCCGCAAGCTGGACCGCTCCGCGCAGTTCGCGCTGATCGCCGCCAAGGAAGCCTGGGCCGACGCCGGTTTCACCGACAAGGCGGGCGACGACCCGGCGATCGCCCCCGAGCGGCTGGGCGCGGTCATCGCGTCCGGCATCGGCGGCGTGACCACGCTCCTCGACCAGTACGACGTGCTGAAGGAGAAGGGCGTCCGCCGCGTCTCCCCGCACACCGTGCCGATGCTGATGCCCAACGGCCCCTCGGCCAACGTGGGCCTGGCCGTGAACGCCCGGGCGGGCGTGCACACCCCGGTCTCCGCCTGCGCGTCGGGCGCCGAGGCCATCGGCTACGGCATCGAGATGATCCGCACCGGCCGCGCCGACGTCGTCGTCTGCGGTGGCACGGAGGCGGCCATCCACCCGCTGCCCATCGCCGCGTTCGGCAACATGATGGCGATGTCCAAGAACAACGACGACCCCGAGGGTGCCTCGCGCCCCTACGACACCGCTCGGGACGGTTTCGTCCTCGGCGAAGGCGCCGGCGTCGTCGTCCTGGAGTCGGCCGAGCACGCCGCCGCGCGCGGTGCGCGGGTCTACGCCGAGGCCGTCGGCCAGGGCATCTCCGCCGACAGCCACGACATCGTGCAGCCGGAGCCGGAGGGCCGCGGTATCGCGCAGGCCCTGCAGAACCTGCTGGACAGCACCGACCTGGACCCGGCCGAGGTCGTGCACGTGAACGCGCACGCGACGTCGACGCCCGCCGGTGACGTGGCCGAGCTGAAGGCGCTGCGCCGGGTCTTCGGTGACGACACCGACCACATCGCCGTCTCCGCGACGAAGTCGATGACCGGGCACCTGCTCGGTGGCGCCGGTGGCGTCGAGACGGTGGCGTCGGTGCTGGCCCTGTACCACCGGGTGGCTCCGCCGACCATCAACGTGGAGAACCTGGACCCCGAGGCCGAGGCGGCCGCGGACATCGTCCGTGGCGAGGCGCGCAAGCTGCCCGTCGACGGCCGCATCGCCGCACTGAACGACTCGTTCGGCTTCGGTGGGCACAACGTGGTCCTGGCGTTCCGCACGGTCTGAGCTGACCCGTCAGACGTCCTGTGCCGCGAAACGCACGGTGGGCCCGCCCGGGATGTCCCGGGCGGGCCCACCGTCGTACGGCCGGGTGGGGCCGCCGGCTCACACCACCTGGTGGAGCCAGCGGACGGGGGCGCCTTCTCCCGCGTAGCGGAAAGGCTCCAGTTCGTCGTCCCAGGGCTTGCCGAGGAGCCGGGCCACCTCGGACTCCAGGTCGGTCTCGCCGCCCGTGGAGCGGGCCAGCGCGGCGCGCAGCCGGTCCTCGGGGATGAGGATGTCGCCGTGCATACCGGTGACGGCGTGGAAGATGCCGAGTTCGGGCGTGGCGCTGTACCGCTCGCCCTCGGCGCTCGCGCAGGGCTCGGCCGTCACCTCGAAGCGGAGCAGCTGCCAGCCGCGCAGCGCGGAGGCCAGCTGGGCGGCCGTGCCCGCCTCGCCCCGCCAGGAGAACTCGGATCTCCAGGTGCCCGGCGCGGCGGGCTGCCGGATCCAGTCGAGGCTGACGCGCGCGCCGAGTACGCCCGCGACCGCCCATTCGACGTGCGGGCACAGCGCGCGCGGCGCGGAGTGCACGTACAGAACTCCACGTGTCGTCACCGGACCTCCAGTGTGGGTCGAGGTTCGCCTTCCCCAGCGGCCTCGCGCCCGTGCCGAGCCTTCTTCCCTCCGTGCCCGGACCGACTAGGTCCAGACAAAAAGGGACACATCTGACGTGTTGTAATTTAGCGGAACCGGTACAGCGGGGTCTCACTGGGTCGACCGGGGACCCCGGGGCGAGGCTATCGCGCAGCGGTGCAAGGAGTGTGACGTACTGTCGGTCCCGGGACACACAAACGCCGACCTTTCACCCGGCTGGGGCGCAACCCCGGCCCCGCGTACGGCATCCATAGGGACAGACCCCCGCATCGACGGGGATGGATGCCCGCCCGGACCGGTGCGGGTGGCGAGAAAGTGACAGCGCGCGACCGAGGGGACCACAGATGCGGAAGCGAAGCCACGGGTCGGCTGTTTCCCGGGCGGTCCTCGCCTCCGCGGCGGCGGCCGCGCTCGGTGTCACGGCGCTCACCGCCTGCGACAGCGCCGGTGGCGACTCCCCCGGTCCCGGCGGCTCCACCGCGTCCGCGCGACCCTCGCCGAAGCCGACGCCGCGGTGGGACACGAGCCCGCGTTCCGTGGCCGCGGTCGGCGACTCGATCACCCGGGGGTTCGACGCGTGCAGCGTGCTCTCCGACTGCCCCGAGGTGTCCTGGGCGACGGGATCCGACGCGCACGTCAAGAGCCTGGCGGTGCGGCTGCTCGGCAAGGACCGGGCGAGGACGCACAGTTGGAACTACGCGCGGACGGGGGCCCGGATGGCGGAGCTGCCGGCGCAGATGCGGCGGGCGGCGGGCGAGCGGCCCGGCCTGGTGACGGTGATGGCTGGAGCCAACGACGCCTGCCGTCCGACGACCGGCGCCATGACCCCGGTGGACGCCTTCCGCAGCGACTTCGAGGAGGCGCTGCGGCAGTTGCGGAAGGCGGCTCCCAAGGCGCAGGTGTATGTGATGAGCGTGCCGGATCTGAAGCGGCTGTGGTCCGAGGGCCGGACGAACGCGCTGGGCAAGCAGGTCTGGAAGCTGGGCATCTGCGCGTCGATGCTGGCCGATCCGGACGCCATGGACACCGCGGCGACGCAGCGGCGCGACGCGGTCCAGGAGCGCGTCGAGGCGTACAACGAGGTGCTGAAGGACGTGTGCGCCAAGGACCGGCTCTGCCGGTCGGACGGGGGTGCGGTCTTCGGGTACCGGTTCGACGGGGACCAGTTGAGCAAGTGGGACTGGTTCCATCCCAGCAGGAACGGCCAGGCGCGGCTCGCCGCGCTCGCCTACCGCGGGGTGACGGCCACGGAGCCGCTCGCCTGAGGGACGGGGGCGCGGGCGTAGGGTCTCGATCATGCGCAGCGAACTCTTCGACGCCCTGCCCGACGGCACCGACGTCCACCGCTGGACCCTGGAACGGGACGGGGTGCGGGTACGCGTCCTGACGTACGGGGGCGTCCTGCAGTCGGTCGAGGTCCCCGACCGTGAGGGGGCCCGCGACGACATCGTGCTGGGCTTCCCCGACCTGTCCACGTATCTGGCCCACCCCGAGCCCTACTTGGGCGCCCTGGTCGGCCGGTACGCGAACCGGATCGCGGGCGGCCGCTTCCCGCTCGACGGGCGGATCTACCACCTGGCGCAGAACAACGGGCCGAACTCGCTGCACGGCGGTGAGCGCGGCTTCGACAAGCGGGTGTGGGACGCGGAGGCGGTCGAAGAGCACGCGCTGCGGCTGTCCCGCGTCTCGCCGCACGGCGAGGAGGGGTTCCCGGGCCGGCTCGAGGTCGCGGCGACGTACGCGCTGGAGGAGGGCGGGGTGCTGCGCCTGTCCTACGAGGCGGTGACCGACGCTGCGACGATCGTGAACCTGACCAACCACAGCTACTGGAACCTGGGCGGCGCGGGGTCCGGGAACGCGGCGGGCGGTCACGAGCTGCGGATCGACGCGGGCCTGGTGACGGCCGTGGACGAGGAGCTGATCCCGGTCGGTGAGCCGGTGGCGGTCGGCGGGACCCGGTTCGACTTCCGCCAGAGCCGCAAGACCGGGCCCGGCTACGACCACAACTACGTGCTCGACAAGGGCGTCACGGCGCAGGCCGAGGTCAGCGCCGAGCTGCACGATCCGGCGTCGGGCCGGGTGCTGACGATCGCCACGACCGAGCCGGGGCTTCAGCTCTACACCTCGGACGGGTTCGACGCGGGGCTGCCGTTCGCGCCTGGCGACGGGATCGCCCTGGAGACGCAGCACTTCCCCGATTCGCCGAACCGGCCCGACTTCCCCTCGACCGTGCTGCGGCCGGGAGAGGTGTACCGGTCGCAGACGGTCTACGGGTTCGGCGTCCGCTAGTCCCGTAGTCCCGCCGGCGCTTGTGCGCGAAGGAACCGGCGCTTGTGCGCGAGGAACCCGGCGCTCAGGCGATGAGCGTCTCGCTGACGCGGCCGTCGGTGAGCGAGCGGCCGGCGGTCAGTTCGTAGCGGCCGGGGCGGTGCGCCCACGCGTTCGCGCGCTCGTCCCAGGTCTCGAAGGCGCGGCGCGGGAGTTCGACCACGGCTTCGGCGCTCTCGCCTGGGGCGGCCGTGACGTTCGCGAAGCCGGCCAGCCAGCGAGCCGGGCGGTCCGGGTCGGGCTCGGCCGGCGAGAGGTAGAGCTGGACGGTCTCGCGGCCGGGGCGGGAGCCGGTGTTGCGGACGCGGACCGTGGCGGTGGTGCCGGTCACGTCGATCGACTCGTACGTCCAGTCGGTGTAGCCGAGGCCGTGGCCGAACGGGTAGGCGGGCGTGGCTGCTGACCGGTCCCAGGCGCGGTAGCCGATGAACACGCCTTCGGTGTAGTCGAGCCGGCCGTCGGCCGGTGTCACCCGGGTGACCGGGGCGTCGGCGAGGGCGCCCCAGGTGGTGGGCAGCCGGCCGCCCGGCTCCTCGGCGCCGAGCAGGACGTCGGCGAGCGCGTCGCCGCCCTCCTGGCCGGGGAACCAGCTGAGCAGTACGGCGGCGACGTCCTCGCGCCACGGCAGCTCCACCGGGGAGCCGGAGTTGACGACCACGACGGTGCGGGGGTTCACGGCGGCGACGGCGCGGACCAGGTCGTCCTGGCGGCCGGGCAGGCGCAGGTCGGTGCGGTCGAAGCCCTCGGACTCCACGCGTTCGGTGGTGGCGACCACGACGACGGCGGCTTCGGCGTCCCGGGCGGCCTCGACCGCCTCGGCGATCAGCGTGTCCGCGTCGCGGCGCGGTTCGAGGTGGGTGAGGCTGAAGATCACGGCGGGCAGCGGCATGGCGAGGGACGTGTCCAGCGGGTGGAGCAGGGAGACCGCCACCGGCTCGCCCTCGGTGAGCGGCACCGTGCCGCGCTCCAGCGGGGCGCCGAAGAAGGCTTCGAAGGGGTCGGACTCGCTGCCCATGGCCTGCACGCCGTCGTAGAGGACGGTGCCGTCGACGGTGAGGGTGAAGGCGCCGAGCCCGCGCGTGCCGAAGACGTGTTCGCCGCTCACGCGCGGGGTGAAGGTGCCCGTGATCTCGACGCTGCGCAGCGCCGCGTGGGTGACGCCGGCGGGCAGGTCGTCGCCCATCCACTGGAGCAGGCCGCTGGGCAGCGAGCCCTCGCCGATGACGGTGCCGTCGGCGTCGCGGCAGACGGCGCGCAGGGCGAACCCCTTGTCGGCGGCGGCGACCTCGTCGCTGGGGTCGGCGCCGACGGCGTAGGTCAGGGAGTCCGTCGCGGCGCGGAGGCCGTCGAGCGGCGAGACGAGGTGGTCGGGGAAGACGGTGGCGGAGCCGCCGCCGAGGATGCGGGCGTCGCGGGCGGCGGCGCCGATCAGGGCGAGCTTCGCGTCCTTGCGCAGCGGCAGGACGCCGGTGTTGCGGAGGAGGACGAAGGCGCGGTGGGCGAGTTCGCGGGCCAGGGCCACGCCGTCGATCTCGGCCGGGCGCTCGGCTGCGGCCACCTCGGGCTCCGCGCCGTCGAGGGCGCCGACGCGGGCGGCGAGCCGCAGCACGTTGCGCACGGCCGCGTCGACCTCGCTCTCCTCGGCCTCGCCGGCCCGGACGGCGGCGGCGAGCGCGGGTCCGTAGACCGTCTGCGGGCCGGGCATGGCGATGTCGAGGCCGCCCGTGAGGGCGCCGGTGGTGGAGCGGGCGGCCAGCCAGTCGGAGACGTTGACGCCGTCGAAGCCCCACTCGCCGCGCAGGATCTCGCCGACGAGGTGGCGGTGTTCGGTCATCGTCGTGCCGTTGACCATGTTGTAGGCGGTCATGACGCCCCAGGGGCGGGCGTTCGCGACGATGGTCTCGAAGGGGGCCAGGTACAGCTCGCGCAGCGCCCGCGCGCGGACGCGGTTGTCGACGGTGAAGCGGTCGGTCTCGGCGTCGTTGGCGACGAAGTGCTTGACGGTGGTGCCGACGCCGCCGGACTGGACGCCCTGGACGTAGCCGGTGCCGATGGCGCCGGTGAGGAGCGGGTCCTCGCTGTACGCCTCGAAGTGGCGGCCGCCGAGCGGGGAGCGGTGCAGGTTCACGGTCGGGGCGAGCAGGACGTGGACGCCCTTGCGGCGGGCCTCCTGGGCGAGCAGCGCGCCCGCCCGGCGCGCGAGCGCGGGGTCCCAGGTCGCGGCGAGCGCCGTCGGGGACGGCAGGGCGATCGAGGGGTCGTCGGCGGTCCAGCGCACCCCGCGGACCCCGATCGGGCCGTCGGACATGACCAGCGAGGCCAGGCCGATCTCGGGGAGCGCGGGCAGCGACCACATGTTCTGCCCGGCGAGCAGCCGCGCCTTGGCGTCGAGGTCGAGCTTGCCGAGCGCGGCCTCGACCGCCGCCTCGCGGGCCGGGTCCTTGCCGTCGGCGCCGCCGCCGGTTCCGTCTGCCTGGGTCGTCATGCCGGCTCTCCTCGTCGAGGTCCTCAGGTACGTGCGCACGGATGCGCCGAGCGCGTCCATCCTGCACCCGGCGCCTGTAGAGCGGTAGGTTTCGTTATTTTGGCGTTATGGAACCCATTCGGCGAGCCCGGGCCCGTGTCGTACGGTGACCGCATGAGCAGCACCAGAACCGCCCGGAGCGAGGGGCGCCGGGCGGAGATCCTGCGGTCGGCCCTGGAGGTGATCGCCGAGCGTGGGTACCGCGGCGCGAGCCTCGCGGCGGTCGCGGAGCGCGTGGGCCTGACCCAGCAGGGGCTGCTGCACCACTTCCCGACGAAGGAGGCGCTGCTCGTCGCGGTGCTCGCGGACCGGGACCGGTGGGACGCCGTGCCGAGCACGCAGTGGCGCCTGGACCTGCTCGGTTCCCTGGTCGAGTACAACGCGATGCGGCCGGGGATCGTGCAGACCTTCGCGGCGCTGCTCGGGGAGTCGGTCACCGAGGGCCATCCGGCGCGGGCGTTCTTCACCGGCCGCTATGGGGAGGTACGCGCCTCGATGGCCGAGGTGCTGCGCGCGGAGTACGGGGAACGGCTGCCGAACGGGCTCACCCCGGAGCGGGCCGCGCCGCTGCTCGTCGCCGTGATGGACGGCTTGCAGTACCAGTGGCTGCTCGACCCGGAGTCGGTGGACATGCCCGGCGCGTTCCGCGACTTCCTGGCGCTGCTGGGCGAGCCCGGCGGCGGGGCCGGGTCCCGGGAGAGCTGACCTACTGGTTCCAGTGGACCGCGAGCGCCTTGCTGAGCGCGCAGACCGCCGCGAGGAGCGCCGCCCAGACGTACGCGCCGGTCAGGGCCAGGGCGGCGACGCCGGCGCCGAACCAGACGGTCTCGAAGGCGACGCGGGTCGCGCCGCGGGTCTTGTGGACGGCCTTCTGGGAGCCGAAGAGCGCCCACGTGGTGATCATGGCGGCCAGTCCGAGCAGGCCGTAGAGCCAGGCCAGAGGCGCGGCCACGTCACGGGTGAAGCCGTAGGCGCCCACGGCGGCCAGGGCCGCCAGTTCGATGAGGAACAGGACGCCCAGGTTCGCTGTCTTCATGTGGTCGCCCCTCGCACGCTCACGTCCGTCCTGTCGCCGTCCGGCGCCCCGGCCTGTTCCATGTCACGCACCATCAAGGTTGCTCCCGCCACCGCTCCCGGCATCAGGAACACCGCCACCACCGGGACCAGGAAGGCGACCGCCAGGGGTGCGCCGAAGCCCCACGCGAGGCCCTTGCGCGAGCGCAACAGGGCGAGGCGGTCACGGAGTTGGACCCCGCGTCGTTGCAGCGCCACCGAGGTCAGCTCCTCGCAGAGGAAGAAGCCCGTGACGAAGAAGCCGAGGACCGGGACGACCGTCTGGCCGACGAAGGGCAGGAAGCCGAGCGCGAAGAGCAGGACGCCCCACAGGCAGGCCCGCACCAGGATGCGCAGGCTGTCCCGGGCGGAGATCCACAGCTCGCGCCAGAGCGGCAGGCCGGACTCGGGGGCGTGGCCGCCCTCGGCGAGGTCGACCTGCTCCGAGAGGGACTCGTAGAAGGGCTGGCCGACCAGCAGGGTGACGGCGGTGAAGGTCAGCACGGCCAGGAGCAGGGCCAGGGCGAAGAGCACGGCGGTCAGCAGGCCGCGGAAGAGGCCGGCCCACGGCGACGACCAGTCGTCGGCGAACGGGGTCGCCCAGCCGACGAAGTCGGCGCCCCAGACGGCCAGGCAGACCAGGGCCGCCGCGTACAGGACGAGGGTGATGAGGCCGGGCAGCAGGCTCCAGCCGAACTGTCTGCCGTGCCGGGCGACCCAGCGCTGCCCCTGCACCAGATAGCCGAAGCCCGCCCCGAGATCACGCATGGCGCAAACCTTACGGGACGGGCCGGGGCCGTTCGAACGGTCAGACCGAGAGCGTGACCGTGATGTTGCCGCGGGTCGCCTTGGAGTACGGGCAGACCTGGTGGGCCTTCTCGATCAGGGCCGTGGCGGTGGCCGTGTCCGCGTTCGGGATGGCCGCCGAGATGTCGACGATCAGGCCGAAGCCGTCGTCGTTCTTGCCGATGCCGACCTTCGCGGTGACGGTCGAGCCGGCGATGTCGATGCCCTCCTGGCGGGCGACGACGGCGAGGGCGCCCTGGAAGCAGGCGCTGTAGCCGGCCGCGAAGAGCTGCTCGGGGTTGGTGCCGGCGCCCGAACCACCCTGCTCCTTGGGCGGGTTGACGACGACGTCGAGCTTGCCGTCGTCGGTGGAGACGCGGCCGTCGCGGCCGTTCTCGGCGGTGGCTACGGCGGTGTAGACGACGTCGTCCTGCGTGATGGCCATACCCGTACTCCCTCATTCCAATATGCGGAAAGCTTCATCCGTCAGATGGAAACAGCCTAGCGAATGCCGCCAGGAACGAAAGTGGCCCCCGTCACAGAATCGGGGGCCACCACGGTAGAGCGCGAGCGTCAGAGCTTGACGACCATCTTGCCCGTGTTGTCGCCGCGCAGGACGCCGAGGAACGCCTCCACGTTGTTCTCGATGCCCTCGACGACCGTCTCGCGGTACTTCAGCTCGCCGGAGCGGACCCAGGCGCCGACCTCCTGGACGAACTGCGGCTGCAGGTCGTAGTGGTCGCCGACGAGGAAGCCCTCGATGCGGCCGCGGGTCTGGATGAGCCGGGAGAGGTTGCGCGGGCCGGGGGCCGGCTCGGTGTTGTTGTAGACGGAGATCGCGCCGCAGATGGCGATGCGGCCGTCACGGTTGAGCCGGGCGATGGCGGCTTCCAGGTGGTCGCCGCCGACGTTGTCGAAGTAGGCGTCGACGCCGTCGGGGGCCGCCTCCTTGAGCTGCTCGTGGACGCTGCCGGTCTTGTAGTTGAAGGCCGCGTCGAAGCCGTACTCCTCCAGGAGCAGCTTGACCTTCTCGTCCGAGCCGGCCGAGCCGATGACCCGCGAGGCGCCTTTGAGCTTGGCGATCTGGCCGACCTGGCCGCCGACCGCGCCCGCGGCGCCGGAGACGAAGACGCTGTCGCCCTCCTTGAAGGAAAGCGTGCGCAGCAGGCCCGCGTAGGCCGTCAGGCCGGTCATGCCGAGGACACCGAGGTACGTCGACAGGGGCGCGGCCTCGGGGTCGACCTTCACGGCCTGCTTGGCGTCGAACGTCGCGTACTCGCGCCAGCCGAAGAAGTGCAGGACGTGGTCGCCGACCGCGACACCCTCGTCGTTCGAGGCGATGACCTCGCCGACGGCGCCGGCCTGCATGGCCTTGCCCAGCTCGTAGGGGGCCACGTACGACTTCGCGGCGCTCATCCGGCCGCGCATGTACGGGTCGACCGACACGAAAAGGTTGCGGACCAGGACCTGACCGGGACCCGGCTCGACGACCGGGGCCTCGCGCAGCTCGAAGTCCGTGGGCTCGGGCCAGCCGACGGGACGGCTGATCAGGGCCCACTCGCGGCCGGTGGCGGGGATCTGGGGGGTCTCGGCGGGCATGCGCGGATCATCCTTCGTCGCAGAGAGGAACGGGTTCAGCGGTACGGGCGAAGTACGCCGGTCAGGCGGCGGTGCGGCCGCCGGCGCCCGGCAAGTACTTCAGTACATGAAACAACCATGCTCCTGAATATTTCATGATGTCAAGTAACTGGGTACCCTGGATCCATGACCGCCACCCGTCCGCGCCGCACCGATCCGCTCACCCGCGAAGTCGTCGAGCTGATCGGCGCCGTCGTCGCGCGCTACCACCAGGAGTACGAGGAGGCGGCCGCGCGGCACGGGCTGACCGGCGCGCAGGCCCGGGTGCTCAGCCTGCTCGCGCTCGAACCCCTGCCGATGCGGCAGATCGCGCAGCGGCTGAAGTGCGAGCCGTCGAACATCACGGGGATCGTGGACCGCCTGGAGGCGCGTGGGCTCGTGGAGCGGCGGCCCTCGCCCGGGGACCGGCGTGTGAAGGTGGCCGCGACCACCGAGGAGGGCGCACGCGTGGCGGGGAGCCTGCGCGACTCCCTGGACTTCGCCCGGGAGCCGCTCAGCGGGCTCGACCGGGAGCAGCGCCTCGCGCTGCGGGACATGCTGCGGACGATGGTCGGGGCGGAGTGATCCCGCGCCGGTGACGTCCGGCCCCTACCTGCACCACCACAGGAAGCGGTCGCACGTCTGCGTCGGGGTCGGCTCGGGCGTCGGGGACGCGGTCGTCGGGCTCGGGTCGGCGCTGGTGGGCCGGGCGGTCGTCGGCGAGTCCGGGGGCGGGCCGGTCGGGGACGCGTGCGCGCCGGCCGGCGTCGTGGCGGCGTCCGTCGCCTGCGCCGACGGGGAGGCGCTGCTCTCCCCCGCGCTCGGTGACGCCGAGGCCGACGGGGAGGCGGAGGCGCCGGGCGAGCGGGACGCGCCGCCGGCCGGAGCCGACGCGCCGGCGCGCGGGGCGTCGGCTCCGGCCACCGGTGACGTGACGTCCGCGTCCGCCTGCGGCACGGCGTCGGCGGTGTCCGGCGCCGCCTGGGCGTCGCCGCCGCCGGAGGACTCCGTGCCGAGTTCGGCGAGGCTCAGGCCGCCCGCCGCGAGCGCGAGGCCGGCCGTGACGAGCAGGATGCGGCCCCGGCGCCTGCGGTGCGCCCGGCGGGGGCGGCGCCTGCTGCGCGGGCGGGCGGACGTGCCCTCGCGCGCCGCCTCGGGCTCCTCGGCCGACTCGTGCGCGGTGAGCGCCTCGGCGTAGGCGCGCACGGCCTCGGCCGGGGTGCCGCAGCCGGGGCAGGCCAGAGCGCCGTTGAGGTGTCTGCGGCACGGGTGGCAGTAGTCCATGACGTAGGGAGGCTAGGCGCCCGGGCGGTGACGGAGAAAGCCGGTGCTGTGAATCTTCTGTGCGGAACGGCCTGTTCCGACCCGGGTGACGCTCCGGAGAACCTCTGCCCAGACCATTGACACCCCTATGCGGCCGTCTTTACTGTCACGCCAGCATTTCGAACGCATGACGAAATATCGAACAACATCGATCGGCACAGGGGGCAACTGCCTTGCGCATCACGGGAATCAGCACGCATGTGGTCGGAACGCCCTGGCGGAACCTGACCTATGTCCAGGTGCACACCGACGAGGGGATCACCGGCGTCGGCGAGACCCGCATGCTGGGCCACACCGACGCGCTCATCGGCTACTTGAACGAGGCGCTGGCCAACCACATCGTGGGCTCGGACCCGTTCGCCGTCGAGGACCTCGTGCGGCGGATGAAGTACGGCGACTACGGGCGGGCCGGGGAGATCGTCATGTCCGGCATCGCCGTGGTGGAGATGGCCTGCTGGGACATCAAGGGCAAGGCGCTCGGCGTCCCGGTGTGGCAGCTGCTCGGCGGCAAGGTCACCGACAAGGTCAAGGCGTACGCGAACGGCTGGTACACCACCGAGCGGACCCCGGAGGCCTACCACAAGGCCGCGCGGGCGGTCATGGAGCGCGGGTACCGGGCGCTGAAGATCGACCCGTTCGGGACCGGGCACTACGAGCTGGACCACCAGCAGTCCCTGTACGCCGTCTCGTTGATCGAGGCCGTACGCGACGCGATCGGGCCGGACGCCGAGCTGATGCTGGAGATGCACGGGCGGTTCTCCCCCGCGACGGCGATCCGGCTCGCGAACGAGCTGGCGCCGTTCAAGCCCGCCTGGCTGGAGGAGCCGGTGCCGCCGGAGAACCTCAAGGCGCTGGAGAAGGTCGCCGCCAAGGTGGAGATCCCGATGGCGACCGGCGAGCGCATCCACGACCGGATCGAGTTCCGGGAGCTGTTCGAGAGCCAGGCCGTCGACATCATCCAGCCGGACGTCGGCCACCTCGGCGGCATCTGGGAGACGCGCAAGCTGGCCGCCACCGCCGAGACCCACTACATGCTGGTCGCCCCGCACAACGTGGGTGGGCCCGTGCTCACCGCCGCCTCGCTCCAGGTCGGGTTCACCTCCCCCAACTTCAAGATCCTGGAGCACTTCAACGACTTCGCCGACGCGGAGATCAAGAAGGTCGTGACGGGCGCGCCGCAGGTCGTGGACGGGTACTTCGAGCTGTCGCACGCGCCGGGCCTCGGTGTCGAGCTGGACGTCGACGCGGCGGCCGAGTTCCCGCAGCAGCAGGCCCGGTTCGACCTGTGGGCCGAGGGCTGGGAGAAGCGCGCGCCGAAGGGGAGCCAGTGAGCCGCGCCGTCGTCGTCGACGCTCCCGGCCGCCACCGGGTGGTGCCGCACGAGCCCGCGCCGCCCGGCGCGGGAGAGGCGCGGGTGCGGGTGCACGCGGTGGGGATCTGCGGCAGCGACCGCGAGGTCTACCAGGGCAACCGGCCCGAGGGGTACGTCCGGTATCCGCTGACGCCCGGCCATGAGTGGTCCGGGGTCGTGGAGGCGGTGGGCGACGGCGTGCCGGCCGGGCTCGTCGGGCGCAAGGTCGTCGGCGAGGGCTTCCGCAACTGCCAGGTCTGCGACCGGTGCCACGCCGGTGAGACGACGCTGTGCACCGCCGGGTACGAGGAGACGGGCTTCACGCAGCCCGGGGCGATGGCCGCGACGCTGGTGCTGCCGGCCCGGCTGCTGCACGTCCTGGCGGATGACGCGGAGCTGAGCGCCGCCGCCCTCCTGGAGCCGGCCGCGTGCGTGGCCGCCGCGGCGCTCAAGGCCGGGGCCCGGCCCGGGCAGCGGGTCGCCGTGGTCGGGACCGGGACGCTCGGGATGCTGGCCGTGCAGTTCCTCGCCGCGGCCTCGCCTGCGGAGCTGCTCGTCGTCGGCACCCGGGACGAACGGGCCGTGCTGGCCCGGCGGTTCGGGGCGACGGACTTCCGGCTGCGGACGGACCCGCTGCCCGCCGATGCCGATGTCGTGATCGAGACGGCGGGCTCCGCCTCGGCCGCCCGGACCGCGGCGTCCCTGCTGCGGCGGGGCGGGCGCCTGGTGCTCACCGGCATCCCCGCGGCGGGCGCCGAGGGGCTCGACCCCACCGATCTCGTGGTGCGCCAGCTGGAGGTGCGCACCGTGTTCGGCGCGGCTCCCGACGCGTGGGCGCACGCGGTGCGGATGTTCGGGGCCGGGCTGCTCGATCCGCTGCCGCTGGTGACGCACGAGGTGCCGCTGGAGCGGTTCGCCGAGGCCATCGAGTGGGTCGGAGCCGGGGACCCCGCGGTGGGGAAGGTGCTGCTGCGGCCCTGACGGGCCCGCGCCCCTTGCCCGGACACATTCTTCTCAGACGCCGAACGAAACGAAGGACGAGCGTGACCGACTCACCCCGCCGACCCGGCGAACCCGCCCTCTCCTCCCTCGGGCTGAGCGCACCCGCTCCGGACCCGGCGGACGCCTCCCCGCACACCTTCCCGGACGGCGGGACGTGGCGCGTGGAGATCCCCTCCGTCGAGGGCCCCGAGGCCGTCGGTGTCGTACTGAAGGAAGCCTCGCGGCTCGACGTGCCCGTCCACCGGATCAGCCAGGGCAGCGGCGTCTGGATGCTGCGGGACACCGAGATCGTGGAGATGGCCGAGGCGGCCGCCGAGCGCTCCATCGAGCTGTGCCTGTTCACCGGGCCGCGCGGCACCTGGGACACCGGTGCCTCCGTGCGCACCGACTCGCGCGGCGCCGGTCTGCGCGCCCGCGGCCACGACGCCGTCGCCGGCTGCGTCGAGGACGCGATACGGGCGACGGAGCTGGGGGTGAAGTGCCTGCTCGTCGCCGACGAGGGCGTGCTGTGGACGCTGCACCGGGCGCGCACCCAGGGCGTCATCCCGGCCGACACCACGCTCAAGGTGTCGGCGCTCATCGGGCCGGTGAACCCTGCCTCGTACGCGGTCTACGAGCGGCTCGGCGCCGACTCGCTGAACGTGCCGTCCGATCTGACCCTGGCCCACCTCACCGAGATCCGCCGGCTCTCCGCGGCCCCGATGGACATGTACGTCGAGGCCCCCGACGACCTCGGCGGCTTCATCCGGATGTACGAGATCGCCGAACTGGTCCGCCGCGGCGCCCCCTTGTACCTGAAGTTCGGGCTGGCCAAGGCGCCCGGGATCTACCCGTACGGCACCCACCTGCGGGACGTGGCCCTGGACACCGCGCGCGAGCGCGTGCGGCGGGGACGGCTCGCGCTCGACCTGCTCGCCCGGCACGGGGCGGACGGCGGTATGTCGCCGCTCGGCGCCCGGCTGCCCGGCACACTGCGGCGCTTCGACACGGCCCAATAACGTTCTGGACACGCAACTTCACAGAACACGACAGAGCCGCGCACAATCCAACGCACTTCGGTTCTCGGTCAATCTCCGCTCCCTGTCAGCGACTTCGCCCCTTCCGACCGAGCTCTGCACTCACACATCAAGGATGATGACCATGCGAAACCGCCGAGCCGCTCTCGCAGCGATAGCCGCCACCGCCTCCCTCGCGCTGACCCTGACCGCGTGCGGCCAGGACAGCGAGGGCGGCAAGGAAGAGGGCAAGAAGGACGCCAAGGGGTCGACCGTCGGCATCGCGATGCCGACGAAGTCCTCGGAGCGCTGGATCGCGGACGGCAACAACGTCGTCAAGGCGCTGAAGGCCAAGGGGTACAAGACGCAGCTGGTCTACGGCGAGGACGACCCCGACCAGCAGGTCTCCCAGATCGAGAACATGATCACGCAGGGTGTCTCCGCGCTGATCGTCGCCGCGATCGACAACAAGTCGCTGAACTCGGTGCTGCAACAGGCCGCCGACGCGGACATCCCGGTGATCTCCTACGACCGGCTCATCCTCGACACCAAGAACGTCAGCTACTACGCGACGTTCGACAATGAGAAGGTCGGCCGGCTCCAGGCCACGTCCCTCGTCGACAAGCTGGGCCTGAGCAAGGGCGAAGAGGGCCCCTTCAACATCGAGCTGTTCGCCGGCTCCAACGACGACAACAACACCCGGTACTTCTTCAACGGCGCGATGAAGGTGCTCCAGCCCTACATCGACAAGAAGCAGCTGGTCGTCAAATCCGGCCAGACCAAGCTCAACCAGATCACCACGCTGCGCTGGGACGGCGCCACCGCCCAGAAGCGCATGGACGACATCCTGACCTCGACGTACAAGGGCAGCACCCGCGTGGACGCCGTGCTCTCCCCCTACGACGGCATCTCCATCGGCATCCTGTCGGCGCTGAAGTCGGACGGCTACGGCTCCAAGTCGAAGCCGCTGCCGCCCATCTCCGGGCAGGACGCCGAGGTCGCCTCGGTGAAGTCGATCATCGGGGGCCAGCAGTACTCGACCGTCTACAAGGACCTGCGCAAGCTCGCCAAGGTCGCGTCGACCATGGTCGACGACGTGCTGCACGACAAGAAGCCCGAGGTGAACGACACCAAGAGCTACGACAACGGCGCGAAGGTCGTCCCCTCGTACCTGCTCAACCCTGTCCTGGTCACCAAGGACAACTACGAGAAGGAACTCGTCGACAGCGGCTACTACTCCAAGGCCGACCTCGGCCAGAAGTAAGTACCCCTGTCCGCTCACTAGTCGAAGGGCACGACCATGGCGGGACCCGTCCTGGACATGCGCTCCATCGTCAAGACCTTCCCCGGCGTCAAGGCGCTCTCGGACGTCACGCTGACCGTACGCCAGGGCGAGGTCCACGCCATCTGCGGGGAGAACGGCGCCGGCAAGTCCACCTTGATGAAGGTGCTCTCCGGCCTTCATCCGTACGGCAGTTATGAGGGCGAGATCCTTTTCGAGGGCGAACCCTGCCGCTTCAAGGACATCAACGCGTCCGAGAAGCGCGGCATCGTCATCATCCACCAGGAGCTGGCGCTGATCCCCTTCCTGTCGATCGCCGAGAACATGTTCCTCGGCAACGAGCACGCGAAGCGCGGGCTGATCGACTGGAGCAAGACCCTGGGAAACGCCACCCGGCAGCTGCGCCGGGTGGGCCTGGCGGAGAACCCCAACACCCGGATCGCCGACATCGGGGTCGGCAAGCAGCAGCTGGTGGAGATCGCCAAGGCGCTCGCCAAGGACGTGAAGCTGCTGATCCTGGACGAGCCGACCGCGTCGCTGAACGACGAGGACTCCGGCAAACTCCTCGATCTGATCCTGGAGTTGAAGGACCAGGGCATCACCTCGATCATCATCTCGCACAAGCTGAACGAGATCCGCCGCGTCGCCGACTCGGTGACGATCCTGCGCGACGGCCGCACCATCGAGACCCTCGACGTGCACGCCCCGGAGACCACCGAGGACCGGATCATCTCCGGGATGGTCGGGCGCGACCTGGAGAACCGCTTCCCCACGCGCACCCCGCACACGCCCGAGGAAGGGGCGGCGCCGGCCCTGGAGATCCGCGACTGGACCGTCCACCACCCCCTGGACCGGGAGCGCAAGGTCGTCGACCACGTCTCCCTGGAGGTACGGCGCGGGGAGATCGTCGGGATCGCCGGGCTGATGGGCGCGGGCCGCACGGAGCTGGCGATGAGCGTCTTCGGGCGGACCTACGGCCGCTACGCGGGCGGCACCGTGCTCAAGGACGGCAAGGAGATCCGGACGAAGACGGTCGCGGAGGCCGTCGGACACGGCATCGCCTACGCGACCGAGGACCGCAAGCACTACGGCCTCAACCTCATCGACACCATCAACCGCAACATCTCCCTCGCGGCCCTCGGCAAGGTCTCCAAGCGGGGCCTGGTCGACGAGCACGGGGAGCGGCAGGTCGCCGAGGAGTACCGCAGGTCGATGAATATCAAGGCCCCGACGGTCTTCGAACCGGCGGGCAAGCTCTCGGGCGGCAACCAGCAGAAGGTCGTCCTCAGCAAGTGGATCTTCGCCGGGCCCGAGGTACTCATCCTCGACGAGCCGACCCGCGGGATCGACGTCGGTGCCAAGTACGAGATCTACACGGTCATCGACAAGCTCGCGGCCGAGGGCAAGGCGGTGGTGTTCATCTCCTCCGAACTGCCCGAGCTGCTCGGCATGTGCGACCGCATCTACACGATGAGCGCGGGCCGGCTGACCGGCGAGGTCCCGCGTGCGGAGGCGACGCAGGAGTCCCTGATGCGCCTGATGACCAAGGAAAAGAACGGGACAGAAGAGGTAACGCGATGAGCACGGACGTGATGGACAAGTCCCCGGCGCCCGCGCCGCCGGGCAAGGGCGGCGGCGCGGGCGCCGGGGGCGGGCTGCTGCACCTCGTGCTCGACGGGATGCGCCGCAACATGCGCCAGTACGGCATGCTGATCGCGCTCGGCCTGCTCGTGGTCGTCTTCGCCGTGTGGACGGACGGCGACCTGATCCTGCCGCGCAACGTCTCCAACCTGGTGCTGCAGAACAGCTACATCCTGATCCTCGCGATCGGCATGATGCTCGTCATCATCGCCGGCCACATCGATCTGTCGGTCGGCTCGCTGACCGCCTTCATCGGCTCGACGGCCGCCGTCCTCATGGTCAGCCACGACGTGCCCTGGCCGCTCGCGGCGGTCATCTGCCTCGCGATGGGCGGCGTGGCGGGCTGTGTGCAGGGCTGGCTGATCGCGTACGGCGGCATACCGTCGTTCATCGTGACCCTCGCGGGCATGCTCGTGTGGCGCGGGCTCACCGAGATCCTGCTCGAGGGGCAGACCCTCGGCCCGTTCCCGGAGGGCCTGGGCAAGCTCGGCAACGGCTTCCTGCCGGAGGTCGGCCCGGACACCAACTACCACAACCTCACCCTGCTGCTCGGGGTCGTGCTCGCCGCGGCCGTGGTCGTGCAGGAGGTCCGGGACCGGCGCCGCCAGCACGAGTTCGCGCTCGACGTGCCGCCGTTCAACCTGTTCGTGCTGAAGCTGGTCGCGATCGTCGCCGCCATCGCCGTGGTCACGATGCTCCTCGCCAGCTACAAGGGCGCCCCGATCGTCCTGCTCATCCTGGGCGTCCTGGTGGTGGGCTACGGCTACCTGATGCGCAACTCGATCTTCGGCCGGCACATCTACGCCATCGGCGGCAACCTCCCGGCGGCGAAGCTCTCCGGGGTGAAGGACAAGAAGGTCTCCTTCTACGTCTTCCTGAACATGGGCGTACTCGCGGCCCTGGCCGGCCTGGTCGTGGCCGCCCGCCTGAACGCGGCCTCGCCGAAGGCCGGGCTCAACTTCGAACTGGAGGCGATCGCCGCGTCGTTCATCGGCGGCGCCTCCATGAGCGGCGGCGTCGGCACCGTCCTCGGCGCGATCATCGGTGGCCTCGTCCTCGGTGTACTGAACAACGGCATGAACCTGCTCGGCGTCGGCTCCGACTGGCAGTCGGTCATCAAGGGTCTGGCGCTGCTCGCCGCGGTCGGCTTCGACGTATGGAACAAGCGGCGCGCCGGTTCCTGACCCCGCGCCACCGCCCTCGTCCGCCAGGGCCGCTCGCCTCGCACGTCATCAGGCACCACTCCCCTTCTTAGGAGCGTCAGATGGACACGACCAGACGTACGGTCCTCGCGGCGGCCGCCGCCGCGGGCGTCGCCACCACGGTGGGCGGCGGGGGCACGGCGCACGCCGCGCCGGGAAGGAAGCCCGTGAAGGAGCTGTTCGGCAGGCTCGCCGACGGCACGAGGATCTACCGCTGGAGCCTGGCCAACGGCGGCACCCGCCTGAAGGTCCTCTCCTACGGCGGCATCGTGCAGTCTTTGGAGCTGCCCGACCGGCACGGCCGGTACGTGAACGTCTCCCTCGGCTACGACCACATCGAGGGGTACGTCACCGGGACCACGTTCTTCGGCGCGACCATCGGCCGGTACGGCAACCGCATCGCCGGCGGCCGCTTCACGCTGGACGGCACGGCGTACCAGCTCTCCGTGAACGACGGGGAGAACTCGCTGCACGGCGGGGCGCAGGGCTTCAACACGCGGGTGTGGGACGTGGAGCCGTTCACGTCCGGCCCCGACGTGGGGCTCGCGCTGCACTACACGTCGGTCGACGGCGAGATGGGCTACCCGGGCACGCTCCGGGTCACCGTCACCTACACCCTCACGGCGCGCGGCGACTGGCGTATCGACTACCGGGCGACGACGGACAAGGCGACCGTCGTCAACCTCACCAACCACACCTACTACAACCTCGCGGGCGAGGGCAGCGGCGACATCTACGACCACCGGCTCGCCCTCGCCGCCTCGCGCTACACGCCCACCGACGCGGGGCTCATCCCCACCGGTGAGCTGGCGAGGGTCGCGGGCACGCCGTTCGACTTCCGCTCCGGCAAGACCGTCGGCGAGTCCATCCGGGCCGGACACCCGCAGCTGATCACCGCGAAGGGTTTCGACCACAACTGGGTGCTCGACAAGGGCAGTACGGACCGCCCGGTCCCCTTCGCCACCCTGCGCGACCCGGGCTCGGGCCGCACGCTGCGGATCGCCACGGACCAACCCGGGGTGCAGTTCTACTCCGGGAACTTCCTCGACGGCACGCTCGTCGGCCCGTCCGGCCGCGCCTACCGGCAGGGCGACGGACTCTGCCTGGAGACCCAGCACTTCCCGGACTCCCCGAACCAGCCGGCGTTCCCCTCGACGGTCCTGCGCCCCGGCGAGACGTACCGCTCGACGACGGTGCACTCCTTCGGCATCTCCTGAGCGTCCGCGGCCCGTCTCCGCAACCGCAGCCCCGCCGGGGAACGTCAGCCCCAGTAGGGTTCGAACGCGGATGCGGCGACGGGACCGCTCAGGCACGAGAGGGCACGGGGGATGGGCTACACGATTCCGGGTTGGCTGGATGACGTCCTGGACTTCATCGGGATCAACTTCCCGAACGTGGACGAGGACGACTACCGCGAGATGGCCATCGCCATGCGGGAGTTCGCGGAGCAGTTCGAGGGACACGGCGGTGACGCGCACAAGGCGGTGACGCGCATCCTGTCCTCGTCCGAGGGCTGGGCCGTGGACTCGTTCGAGAAGCACTGG